>NZ_JACJSC010000013.1 GCF_014697575.1 Planktothrix sp. FACHB-1365
GAAGTTGATTCAGAGAACTGTTGACTAACTTCATCACATGAAATCGGTCAATGACAATTAAAGCATTAGGAAAAACTTCCCGAATCACTTTTTTAAATCCTCCCCACATATCCACAGAAACCTCTTTGACCTTAGCTCTCATTGATTCGGGCTGCTGCTTTAATACTTCGATAATCTCTGAACTTTTATGAGAATCAATGACTTCTAATAACGAACCATTTGATAGATCACTTACTACAGTAACAAAGTTTCTTTTTCCTTTTTGACGGCTGAATTCATCTAAGCTTAATTTTTCCGGTTCTCCCCAGCTTTTTTTTTTCTGAAGGGCGATTCTTTGAAAGATACTTCCCACTTGATGAGGGCTTAATTGTTCGTTTTGGCTGACTTGCTCTACAGTTAATTCTTTAACTCTTTCATAGATATATTCTTCATAACGAATGGTGTAATTCCTTCTTTTCTCTACAAATTCTAAGGGTTCTGTTGGATATTTTTTACATCCAGCACAATAAAATTGGCGACGGGGTAGATGCAGATAAACTCCCTGCCCACAAATAGATAGATCTCGGATTAAGATCGAGCGAGTTTGATGAATATGATCGGTATAATTTTGACAATGTGGACAAGTAATTCCCTCGTTTAATAAGTCTAATTTAAGAACAATAAAACCTTCTTGTTCTTGACAAGTGAACACCGTAATATTCGGGAGGTCGAAGCACACGCTCTAGTTGAAAGTCCATATTCAGTCGGAGTGTAAAACGTAGCTTACGCTACATTTTACACTATTTATTCAGGAGAGCCAACATTTTTATTGCCCCTGACTTTAGTTTAAGTTTGATTCCCTTTGGCGTTTTACCTTTAGATGAAACCGGAAACCAACTGTTAAGAGATCACTATCAAATCAGTTATCTCAGTAGTGGGCGAGATGTCTTAAGATGGAAAATTAAAAGCGATCGCATTCCCGCCGAACCCTTAATTATTGCCAATCCCAATTTTAACTATCCCCATCCTCCCAGTTTAGCAAAAGCAAAAACCAAAGGTTTAACTCAATCGGGATCTACATCTTCCAGTCCAAAACCCGTATTTCAAAGTTTATCCTCAGAAGAATTTGATCCCCTTCCTGAAACGGAAACCCTCGCTAAAAGTATAGCAGAAAAACTGAATATTTCTAACTTGTATTTGGGCGATCGCGCTTTAGAACCTCTGTTTTCTCAAAAAACTTGTCCAGGGATTTTATTAATTGCAACTCATGGTTATTTTGAATCCGAAAATCCCTATATTAAACTCATGGATGAATTACAAACCTCACCCGCAGGAGAAGAAGATCAAATCTTAGCCAAAAATCAAAACTTAATCAACTCTCAACTGCTGTTAGTGATGGAAAATCAAGCCGAAACCTTCAGCAAACAAGGGAAAGAAAATCAAGCCCAATGGTTAAAAAACTTTGCCAACAAACTCTCCACCCAATATCAAATTTCCCCCGCCCCACTGCCTACAGAAAACCCCTTTGAGCGCTTTTCCGTTGCCCCAGTTAATAATGCCATGATTCGGGGCGGTTTAGCCTTTGCTGGGGCGAATACATGGCGACAAGGACAACAATTACCCACAGAAGCAGGTAAAGGAGTGTTATTAGCTCAAGATGTCGCTGGCATTGATTTATGGGATAATCAATTAACGATTTTAATTGCTTGCCAAACCGGATTAGGAGATGTACAATTAGGGGAGGGAGTATTTGGCTTACGTCGAGCGTTTGCCGTTGCCGGATGTCAAGCATTAATTATGAGTTTATGGTCTGTTCCCACCCGTTCCTCCCTGTTACTCATGGATCAATTTTTAACCTGGGTAGAAACGGGTTTAGGGAAACGAGAAGCATTATTAAAAGCCCAACATTATATCCGCACAATTACCATTCAAGACTTACAACAAATTCCCCTGGGTTGTCATATTCTTGATGAGTTTATTGAGAAAAGACTGATTACCAAAAGGTTTATCGAAAATAACCCGAATTATCAATTATTATCCCATCCCTATTTTTGGGGTGCATGGATATCTCAAGGAGAATTATAAGTAGGATGAGATAAATTAACATTTCCACGAAAAGTAATCTTAAATTAATGTCTGAATGGTCGCCAAAACCCCCAGAAGGAATAAAACCCAACCTTAACGATATTAATGCAGCCGAATGGCGATATCAACGTTATCAATATGAACAATATCAAGCCGGAAAACAAGAGCAAGATATTCTAACGTTTGAAACCTGGAAAGAACGATATTTTAATCCCGCAGCACAAGGAGGTAGACCGGGAGGTTCTCAACAGGTTGCAGCCCGTCAAGCATTAGTGAATGAAGGGTTTAAGAATGTTGAAAATGTAGAATTAGGAGGTCGCTATCCTGATATGGTTCGGTATAATTTAGAGGGTAGTATTGATTATATTGAAGTGGGGGAAATGCTGCAAAATGGAATGCCAGAAGCAAGAGAACGGTTCAAAATAGCTGATGAGATTCCCGCTTTAGGTGAAAAGGATAGTGTTACTTTTGTGGATAAAATGGATATTAGCAGGCGTATTAGTTATTATAGAGGAGATGATGTAGAAACTAAAATATTAGGTGATTGCTCATAATTTTTTAATAAGATAGGAGAAGATAATGAGTTACTTTTTGCGTGTATTTTGCCAAGATTCCAAACTTTTAAAAACTGATGAAATTATTGATTTTATTAATCAAGGGTATTTTTTTGAGCAACTTCCTGATTTTAAAATTAAGAATACGATAGCAAATGCGGAAGAAATTAATTGGGAAACAATTACAGTTTTATATGATAGTGTCAAAAGACCTGTGAGAATAGAAAGAATTATTAATACAGAATTAATCCAACAAGATGTTTTGCAAATTATCAATCATCTTAAAGGCTCAAATTTTAATCCGCAACCGGACTTAATTTATAAACTGGCTACCAGTATTTATAAACTGGCTACGAGTAAACAAGTGATTGTATTAGAAGTTGATCCGGTTGGTTTAACTGATGCCGGGTGGGAAATGTTAGATTGTTTACAATCTTATTTAGCTAAAAATTTATCCGGTCTTATTTATGCACCCGACCAAGGATTTTTTGATAGTAATCTCAAACTATTTTATGATATAATATTACCAACAAATCAAACTAATCAGAATATGACATCGCTTCCAGAAACCGGGTTTCTAAAACTATCTTGATTTGATAGAATGAATCTTAAAAAGAAACCCGGTTTCTCTGGGATTATTTGCTACGGTTAATTAGTATTTGCAAAGAAGTTGAAGATTATGAAAACGTTAGCGCAATTGTATGATGAATATTAAGGGGATTTTATTGATTTGATTAATGAGAATACAAAAAGCTTTGTGTCTCAAGTTTTTACCCAAACCTTAGCTACAAAGTGATGGGGATTAAACAGCCACCAAAATCAGATCGCCGTCAATCTTAACATCATAGGTGTCCAGGGGTGCAGTGGCAGGGCCTCGCACCACGTCTCCACCTTGATCAAAATGAGAATTGTGGCAAGGACAAACAAAGCTAGATTGACTGGAATTCCAGTCCACAGTACAGCCTTGATGTGTACAGGTAGGATTAACTGCGAGCACATTAGTGGCATTTTGAGGATTAGGAAGCACCAGCAACACAGGAGTAGGGACTCCTGACTTGATCAAGATTTTGCCACTACTTTTTAATTGGGAGACTGTCGCAAGTTGCTTATAGTCAGCCGCATTAGCAGGTTGCTGATCTTTTAGAGAAAAAGTTGCAAGTACCACAGGGAAAGAACTTGCTAGGCATCCAACCCCGACCCAATTTAAAAAAGTTCGTCTATCCATAAAGGTGAAATTTTAGCGATTTTTTGGCTTTCTCAATTATAAAATAAGGGTGATAGAAAATCAAGCCGAAACCTTCAGCAAACAAGGCAAAGAAAATCAAACTTAATGATTCAAAGAATTTGCTAACAACCTCTCAAGCTGATATCAAATTTCCCTCGCTCCTCTGTCCACAGAGAACCCCTTTGATCGCTTTTCCGTTGCCCCAGTTAATAATGCCATGATTCGGGGCGGTTTAGCCTTTGCCAGGGCGAATATGTGGCGACAAGGACAACAATAGAAACCAGAAACCGGGTTTCTGAAGATATCTTGATGGGAAACAATCAATCTCAAAGAGAAACCCGGTTTCTTAAGCTTGGAATTAAAAATAGTATTGAACAAAATTTAATGTTACCAAGGACTACCAATTAACGTAAAACCTGCCCAATAAAAGGGATGAGATAAATTAACATTTCCACGAGAGGCAATTTCTGGAGGAAGAGGAATTTTAGCGGTTTCCGTTGCCGTTTCATCAATTAAATAACCCTGTTGTAAACGGACTTTTCCTTGTAACATTGCGAGTTGAGCTTGTCGCAGAGCTTCTGCTTTAATAGGACTCGTTGATAAGGCTTCATAAAAGGTATTCATTAACCCTAATGTTCCGGCATCACTGACATACCATAAACTCGCTAAAGCTGATTTAACACCCGCTTGCACCGCTAACCCCGCAAAGCCTAATTCTGCTTTTTCATCTCCCACAGCCGTTGTACAAGCACTCAAAACTAATAATTCAACGGGAGGTTGATGTAATTTTAATTTTCTGAGTTCAGTTAAGCGTAATTTTTGATCCCAAAATTGAATATAAGATTGATCAGACCCTCCCGTTTGAAATTCTCCGTGTGTTGCTAAGTGAACAATTGAAAATTGATGTTGATTGCGTTGGGATGTGAGATTATCAATTGTAAATTTATCATTTAAAAAGGAAAGCCCTTGCCAAATATTTTGATTAATAATTAAGTTCAATTCCAGGGGAACCGCCGGGAGAGGCTGTTGATCAGAATTGGGGAAAATAGAAGCTCCCATCGCTAAAACTTTTGAATTTTTAATATTAACATAGCGCGTATCAGTTAAACTTAAACTCGGAATAAGCCCTAAACTATAGCGTTCTACAAGAAACTGTTTACCATTATATAACGCGGCTAAGGGTAGAGTTCTTAATCCTGTATCCATTGAAAAAACCAGGGTATTAATTCCTTCTGCTTCTAATTGGCTTTCCAGAGGTTTAATTAACCAATCATGTAATTGTTTACCATTCTCTTTATAACGGGTATCTTCTAAATTTTCGGGGGAACGAATTTGATTAGAAAAGGTTCTAGCGGTTTTTAATACGGTTTCTCTGGAAACGGGGATACTTTTAAAGATCGGTTGTCCTTCGGGTAAAATCAACCTTAATTCTAATTGATTAGATTGAGCCGATACATACACAATAGCAGATTTAGAGTTTGTTAATTTATAAATTTCATTTAAAGTTTTACGAATACTTTGATCTGTAACGGGGGGATTTTTTAAGTTTGATCCTAAATAATTAGAAAATTCAATCCCTCGAAACGTATCAATTTGAGCTAAAGAGGAAATCACGGAGCCTGAACTAATTTGATCTGTGGGAATAGTGGGAGTATTTAAAGGAATAATTGGGTTTTCTGAAATTTCTTCTGGTTGGGATGATGGTTCCGAGGTGGAATTTAAGGAAGAATCCGATGTAGAATTGGTTAAAACTGGGGTTGTACTTCCATCTGTTTGAGGGGTTACAGGTGGCGTTTGGTTATCTTGATTATTAACTTGTAATTCGGAATTAATTTGATTAACAACCGCTTGTGTTGATCCGGTTGTTACCGTAGAATTAGGGTTAGTATTAGTCGGAGGTAAAATCGTAACTAAATTACCATCGGTAATCGCTCCAGTGGTTCCATTTAAAGTTGCATTTCCGACGGTAAAGGGAATATTACTACATTCAGAAGTGCTACAATAATCGCCACCTTGTTGAATAACAATAGATCCCCCTTCTTCTCCGCCTACACTGGAAATACTGGCATTCATTTGATTGCGACTATTAAAGGTTCCTGTTACTCTAAATAAGCCGTGAGTGGCAATTCCAATATCACCACCTTGAGTTTTTCCTTCCCCCCGAATAGAAATAACATCAATATCTTGGGACGCATTTAAGCCGATATTGCCACTGCTTCCTTCGGGAGAACTTGCATCAATTGTTCCGGTATTAATGCGATCGCCTGCAACAACAGTAATAGTCCCCCCCCGCGTAATTCCGACGGTATTTAAGTCTCCTGACTGTACACTTCCCGTTGCACTATTAAGCGTAATATTACTACTGATTCCCGAAGGGGTTGTTGTATTAATATTATCCGTTTTAATCCCAATATATCCTGTTAAATTAATTCCTTGACTTTTTTCGATTCCTTGCAGTGTTTGTAGATTTCCCGTGATAATTTGACCTTGAGAACTGGTGAGATTAATCCCCCGATAGGCAGTCATATTTCCGGTTGTAATTGCTCCGGGTGCAAACAATTCGATAGCAACTGTATCCCCCTCTAAAGATGAATTATTAATCTCACCATTGACTCTGATAGTTCCATTGCGACTCATTAAATTAATATCTTGACCATTAAGTGAAAAGTTACTATTTCCTGTAATTGTTTCCTGAGAATTAACCCGAATTTCTCCGGTTTCAATATTTCCAGCTGCTGATAAATTAATATCTCCAATTCCGGGATTTCCCGAAACTAATTGTAATGCGCCAGTCCGAATATTTCCTTGGGAACTACTGAGTTGAATCGTTCCTCCTTCGGTACTCATATCCCCAATTAAAATATCAGATCCGGCGGATAAAGTCAGAGAAGCGTTATCAATACCTGTGAGACGGCCTGTTCCTAAAATAGATTGTGCTTGTAAATTGAGGGGATCAGAAATAGTAGAATTTCCCGCTAAAGTTAGGGTACTGATACTATCTGTACGACCGATTTTAATGGAACTAAATCCGTCGGCAAAGGTTTCTAAATCTTGGTTACTAATATCAAAGCTAGAAGACTGTTCTGACCCCGCTAACGTTATGGCTTGTGTGTTACGACTCGGTTGTAAAAGCAGGGTTCCTAAACCCTGAATAGAATTTAATCCCCCTAAAAAATTAATTTCTGTTCCTGTTAATTGAATTGTAGCAGAGGCAGAATTCCCCGTAGATAAGTTTTGAGTAGAAACAGTTCCCAATTCACTGGTAATTAAAATATTTTGACCGTTTGTAACTAAGGTTCCCAAGGTAATATTTTCTGAGGCAAATAGCTTTAAACTAGCATCATCTAATCCTGTAAGCGTATAAAACTGTTCACGCAATGGCGTTCCACTGGCAATTCCGCCTTGAGGAGATTGGATGACAACGGGATCTTGAAATGAAACATTTCCCGCGATAAAAATTGTACCATTGCTATGAGATCCTCCAATAATAATTTCCGTAAACCCATTTTCTAAACTGTTTAAATCACTGGAAGATAAATTTAATGTGAGTTCTGCATTATTATTTTGACCTGCGATTTCAATATCTTGAGCTAATGTTGCAGGTTGTAACAGAATTTGACCTTTGCCTTGAATTGAGTTTTGACCCCCTGTGAAATTAATTTCATCACTTGTAATTTCGATATTACCAGTCGCATTTTCTAAGCTATTAAATGTCCCGGTACGGAGTCCTCGAATTTCTGTCGCTAACTCCGCATTTAAGATAATATTTCCTCCGGTTTCCTGACCTCTAGTATCAATTAAATTTGTGGTTAAAGTTCGAGGAGTATTGACCAAAACATTCCCTCCTGAACCCTGACCAGAAGTAGCATCAATACTATAGGAATCTCCCTCTAAAATAATATCTCCTTGTAAACTGCTGAGGGTAATATCTCCGGCTTGAACTTGACCAGAGGTATTAATATTATTAGTTTGAATTCGGTTTAATGTACTTAAATTAACTGTTCCTCCGCTTCCATTTCTATTAGAAAAAGTGGAAATTTTATCGGTAACAATATCCCGATCACTTTTAATTGTTAAATCTCCCCCATTTCCTGAGTTAGAAGTGGATAAATTTTCTGTCCGAATTCCTCCATTATTTGTTGCAGTTAGGTCTAAATTTCCCCCTTGAGTGATTATATCCCCGGTGACTAAATTAACACCTGTAATCGCAATAGCAGCACCGGACGTGCGGAGAGTATCTCCCGAATTCATGGTAAATCCACCACTCCCTGATTGATCTGCATCGGCGGTAAAGGTTAAGGTTCCTGTGGTGGCTGGAAACCTTAATTCATTATCGGCTAGATCCGCAATGGTAATATTATTTTTAGCTTCTATAATCACATTTGCTGTGGTGGCAAAGTCTTCTAGGGTTTGATCCGATAGGGTAATATTAGCATTGCTTTGATCCTGATTTCCTATATTAATTTCTGCTGCATTAATTACTAAATTTCCTGGCTTTCCATCGCTTCCTTTTAGGTTAATATTTCCAGCTATATTAAGATTATTTTGACTAAAAATAGTAGCAGATCCTCCTAATCCTTCACTCGTTTGGGAATTGGAAGATCCTTGGGTACTAATATTTCCAAAAAATCGAGTTAAATCATGGGAACCAATGCTTACTCGTCCCCCATTTCCATTGGTCAAGGCATCCGCTATAATTGTGGATTGATCATTAATGAAGGTACGCGAAGCCGTAGGAAAAAAACCATTTCCTTGATAGTCACTCCCAATTCTAATGGTTCCCCCTCCATTGGCAGCAGAAGCATCAATTTCTGCGTTCGATAATTGAATATCATTGCCAATAATATTGACTTGGGGAAGCGTTGAGGATGATGAATCCAAGTTAGTATTTCTGGTATTCAAAAAACCTGAAATTAAAGCCACCCCTCCTTGAGGTGGTAAATTAGCACTCGAAGCAGTGAGTTCTACGGTTCCATCGGGTAAAATATTTACAATAGAAGCTTGATTATTTTCTCCTGTACCTGTTAATAATTCAGGAAGAGAAAGAGGATTAATGACAGATTGTTCGGTTTCAGAAGTCGGGGTAACGGTGGCAATTTCTAAATTGAGTAAATAGCCATCTTGACTTATTCTAACTAAGTTATTTCCTTCAATCGCTGCAATTGTAATTTGTCCTCCTGGTGCGTTTAGAGTTCCGGTATTAATTACATTTCCTCCGACTAAGGTTAAGGTTTGTCCAGAGGAAACGGTGAGTTCTCCTGCATTAATAATATTACCCGGATTGGAGGTGGAAAAAAGAAAGGTATTCGGTTCACCGGAAAGGGCGTTATAATTATTAGAATCTACAGCATTAAAAAAACCCGAATTAAATCCAATTCCTGTGGCAGTTGTAGCGGTAAATGCAGCAGGAACATCTAAACGGGCTCCCGATCCAAAAATGATTCCGGCTGGATTTAAAATGAAGAGATTAGAATTACCTCCGGTGACTTGAATTAACCCGTCAATTAATGAAGGTTGTCCTCCTACTACACGGCTGAGAATATTTTGAATTGAAGGATTAGAAACAAAATTGACCGTTTGACCTTGGGGAACGTTAAATTGAGTAAAACTATGAAATAAATTTCCGCCATCTCCTGAAGCTTGACCTCCAGTAATATCGACACGATTTCCTACGGAATTGGTTAGGGTATTGGTACTATTCGCTTCAGGAATAATAGATTGTGCTAAAACTTTATTGAGGGAAAAAATAACCTTTTGATTCCCCCTGAATATTTCCCAAACTCCATTCATCCCAACCGTCCATAATCCTGTCAACGGTAGGGAGATTAAAACTAACTTTAAAAAACGTCCAGGCTGCATAGGGGTTTATGCCTTTAACGAACAATCACGAACCGGAAATCTACAACTAATATCTCGACAGAAGCTACCCAAATAGATTATTCTGATTAAAACCGCATTAATAATATTATAGATTTAAAAACAAAAGTATGCGTTTAATTGGTCTGACCGGAGGGATAGGAACCGGTAAAACGACTGTATCCAACTATCTTGCTAACACTTACCAACTCCCCATTTGGGATGCGGATTTATATGCTAGAGAAGCAGTGAAACCCGGTTCACCCATTCTCCAGTCAATTATTCAGCGTTATGGGAACGATATTTTACTTTCTGATGGTAACTTAAATCGCCAACGATTAGCCAGTCTGATTTTTTCAGACTCATCAGCTAAAACTTGGTTAGAACAACAGATTCATCCCTTTGTTCGCAATTGTTTTGTTAACAATATTCAACAATTAAACGCGAAAATCCTCCAAAATCCTGATGGAAATACCCCCCAATATGCTGATGGAGTGTTAGTCATCCCGTTATTATTTGAATCCAAAATGACGGATTTAGTGACTGAAATTTGGGTGGTTTATTCTCCTCCCGAGCAACAATATTCTCGGTTGATCCAACGAGAAAAAATGATTTCTAATCGAATTTTAACTTTTGAAGAAGCTCAAGCTCGAATTCAAAGTCAAATGTCCTTAGAAGAAAAGTGTCAGCAGGCGGATGTAATTTTATATAATTCTTCAACTTTAGAGGAACTTTTTAAACAAGTAGATGCGGCACTCCAAGGGTAATGAAGCAGTCAAAATCAGAAAATAGCGGGTAAAATAAACATCAGTAAGGTTAGGGGTGAACAGTGAGTCTCCTCACCTTCCTTCATGCTTCTATATTTAATAAGTTTTTTTTCAATGAATTGAGCTTTTCCGAAAAACAAGATAAACTAGAATAAAATACTAGAGGGAAAATCCTATGACAACCTCTGTACAATTTATTGATGGATTAGATGAAGAAATTAGTGGGATTAGTCTGCGGAAACTCAAACATTCCCAAACAAAAATCGTTGTCTTGGTATTTGAGCGCCTTCAAGCCATAGAACGATTAAGAGCCTATCGCAAGCAAATCACGAATTTGTGGCTCCGGGATGAAGAAGGACAAATTAAAGTTACCCCCAGTGGCGTTAAATTCTTTTTTGCCGAAAATGAGGATCTATCTAAAGTTGAATGTACCTTTGAAGTAGACTCTGAGGAAGTATTTGAACGAGTCATGCGGTTTTTACACCGTTATGCAGATGAAAATGAATTTCAATTTCAGTCTACTTAAAAGAAACTGATTCATTGACATTGAATTCTTAAAAGCTGAGGTTCAAATGCGCGAATTAATCAAAATTCAACAGTTATCTGCTGAATGGATTACTCCTGAACAATTTAAACCCTATGGACAAGTCATTTCAGCCTCGGTTGACAAGAAATTATATAACGAGGAGGATGCCCAACTCAATTTAAACAACGGTATCCCTCGTTTTTATATTATGCGGCTTCAACAAAAAGGTTTAAAATTTCATCACATTACTCGCCACAATCAATGTACTCAATGTTTAGGCTCATTAGAAGGAAAAGATTGGTTTATGGCTGTTTGTCCTCCCTCTAAAAATGATCAACCCTCCTTAAAGGATTTAGTCGCGTTTCATATTCCAGGCAATTGTTTTATTAAATTAGAAGTCGGAACGTGGCACGCTGGGCCGTATTTTACCCATGAAACCGTTGATTTTTATAACTTAGAATTAACCGATACTAATCTTGTTGATCACTTTACCCACAGTTTTGCTAAAAGTCATTATTTAGAATTTGAAATTGTAGAGAGTAAGTAATAGGCAATAGGCAATGGGTAATAGAAAAGACAGAAAATAAAAGTTTTCTTCCCCATTCCCTATTCGTAATTCGTAATTCGTAATTCGTAATTGCCCATTGCCCATTGCCCATTGCCCATTGCCCCTGTCCTATTTCTCCAATTGTTTCAACGCTTGAAACGTCACGAAGAAAAATCCTAAAGAGCCAATAACTGTAATAACTTGAGCAATTAAATTAGCTGTTGCCATTTCATCCATTGTTCATCCTCCCATCAAACTAAACTTAGGATTTCCTATTCTTAAGTTTACCGGATCAAATCAACCTATGGTTTAAGAACTTAGGACAACCCCCTTCTACACAGAACTAAACAAATTGAATCCCGTATTTCATCCCCGTGTTGAGAAATAATACAAACCCTCGTTTTCCTGACCTCAAAAGTGTTACAACAAAGGAAAAATCGCCCGGAGAACTCTCACCATGCAATTTCAAACCGCAATGCACGAAGCTTGTTATAACAAAGTTGCCACCTGGATGCGAGAATTATACGGCAAATTCCCGTGCGCTAGGGAAGATGTCCCTGGATTAGCAATGGTCATGGGTTCAGCATTGGTTGAGGTATTTGTGTTTCCTTGGGAAAAAGATGATGCTGTTATTAATGCCCGGTCTTATGTTGTAACCGATGTAGAACTTTCCCCAGATTTACTACATTTTCTGCTTCGAGAAAATAACATTATGAGATTCGGGGCTTTTGGAATTGATGAACACGGAGACATTGTTTTTGAACATACCATTGTTGGCTCAACTTGTGATAAACTGGAGTTAGAAGCTTCTGTGAATGCAGTGTTAGAAATTGCCGATGAATATGATGATAAAATCGTAGAACGTTGGGGAGGAAAAAGAGCATTAGATCGCATAGCAAGTTAAAAAAACTATCATTTTAGGGGCGGTTTTACTTCTATTTTTTCAGTCTTGATTAATTTGATAAATCCGCCCATCGTCATCATATTTTAAAGCGGGAATGGTGCTGAACTTAGCATCATTAAATCATTCAGTCCCCTGAGAACCTCTTCGTCAATATTGTCGAACCGAGCCTAAAAAAATTTTAATTAATCCTGAAAACTTCCGTTTAGGATATGAATGATTAATATAACATCAGATTCAATCAACCCCTTAACTTAATATTTAGATTGCACCTTCAACCATGAAAAAATATTTAGCCGGACTGATCTTACCGATTCTTTGTTTCTTATCCCCAACGGTAGCAAATGCTCAAGTGGAAACCACCCTGCAACCCAATCAAATTACAATTACAGGAAACCGCCTCGAAAAACAACCCCCACGTCAAATTTTTGTGCAAACAAATAGCCCAATTCAGGATTTACGGGTGCTGGTATTAGATTTGAATCGTCAAGATGGAACTACTGTTTTTCCCGCATCAGGTATTGTTTCTAATAAGCAAAATTGGCAAACCATTAAATCCAACCAAATGTTAATTCCGCTTGAATTTAATTTACGTCAAGCTCCCAGTAGTGGCGAATATAATGGAACAATGCGTTTAAGTTATACCGGAGGAGAATTAACCCTTCCGATTACCCTACAAGTTAAGGATTTTTGGTTACTTCCTGTATTGGTATTATTCCTGGGAACTGGATTAGGAATTCTGGTTTCAGTTTATCGTGCTCAAGGACGACCCCGTGATGAAATTTTAGTGCGAGTTGGACAATTACAAACTCAGATACAGGAGGATATAGAATTCGGGAAAATTACGGTATTTAAACAATATATTGAGGGGTGTCTAATTGAAATTAAAATGGATTTACAAACGGAAAAGTGGGAACAAGCGATCGCCACTTTAGAACAAGCTGAAAACGTTTGGAAACGATGGGTAAAAGGACGAACGGATTGGTTACAACAATTTGATTATTGTCAAAAACTCAGAGAACAATTAGAAGATAAAAATCCCAATGATTTAGAAGTAAAAGCCATATTGCGGGATTTAGAAGCGACAATTAACGATGTCCCAGAACTCGAAACCCCCGAACAATTCCGAGAACGGTTAGAAAAAATTGCTCAACAGATGAATCAGTTGGTTTTGGAGAATCAAAAGCAAGATTTAAAAGCGTTAATTGCCGAAATTCCCTTAGAAAAACGGACTACTATCCTTCCTGAATTTGAACAATTAGAAGCAAAAATCGCCACTGAATCTCTGGCTAATCCGAAACAATTTAAAGCGTTAACAACAGAGTTAAATAATTTAACTTTAAAAGCCCAAGACATCGGAAATGAATCTTCACCAAGAGGAGCAATTTCTAAAAGTCTGTTTGGGTTTACTGGGGTTATGTCTCCGCCTCCGGTGACGAATCGTTCTACAACTTCAACATCAGAAACAACCAAAGCGGGAGTGCGATTAAAGTTATTTACTTGGACAAGTTATGCGATCGCGGTTATCTTTTTAGCCGGAACCGGATTCAGTCAATTATACATTGATAATCCCACCTTTGGCGCTAATCCCTGGAAAGATTATTTTGCATTAATGGCTTGGGGTTTCGGTGCAGAAGCCACCCGTGATGCGATTACAAAAGTTGTGCAAAGTTGGAATTTACCGGGGTTGAAGTGATTGAATTAAGGTGATAAAAATACTAACAACCCAGGAATCTAAATATTATGAACCAGGTGTTTTTTTGACGGGAGGGGGATCTTTCTTAGTTGGATCCCCGTTATCAATACCAGAATCATACTTCCAATCATCAGCCCCTAAACCAAAATTCTTAGTTTCAAACCACTCTGCTTTTATCAAAGACCACCAATCTGATGTTAATCCCTTAAGAATATAATCATAAGGCAACCAACCATAACCCCGTTCACCCCAATTAGTTCCCCAAGAATTTCTGATCAGCAGCGCACCTACCGAGTCTCCAATGATTTTACTATCATCATAGCCAACAGCGACAACAGCATGACCCCCTTGTACATTATCTTTTGGTTTAGGAGTAGGAATATGACCTCTTCTGTAGTTAGTTTTTTCATAAATGGAACTGTAAATTGTCAACCCAAAGATAGAAGGAAGACCAGCCACTAAGGTCATTTTAATTTGAGCCAATAAATAACTTACGGGAAGACCAGGAGTGTCTAGCCTAAAATATTGAATCGCCTGATAATTTTGAGCGTAGGAATAACAAAAACCACTGGGTTCTTCATCGATTTTACTGGGTTCATAGGGCCAATATTCTTCCGGGGGAATTCCAAACAAAACCATCGCTTTCATTGTTTCCCGAATGGATGCACCCACATCTCCTTCCCGGTGCATTAATTTTCGCGCAACCTTATATAAAAATAGCACTGAAGCATTAGTATATTCATCACGGGTTCTATTTTGAAAGTATTCGACTAAATCAATCGCAGCGCAGGCTGTACAAGAATTTAATGATTCTTGATTTTTAATAGGAGAACACCAATAGCTTAAATCGACAAATTCTGGTAAACATAAATAAACGGGTGTTTGCGAAGGTAGATTAATTTGATTTTCTAATTCACTCATGCAAGGAACTAATAATTCATGTTGATTTGATGATTGCTCTGACTTTGATAATGACTCTGACACAGGACAGGTTTGCAAAACTGTCTGATTATTATTATCATTTTTATTTGCTATCGAAAAAATAGATGAGTTTTTATCTGATTTATTTTTGTCTATTAATTTTCTCTTTAAGCCTGGAATTAAAGTTTTATATTTATATGGAGTAACTTTTTCTCTTTCTGAAGGAGCTTGATTCTCTACTCGTGGACAGAATTCTTCTATCTCACCAATCATTGATTCAATTTGATCAAGGCTTATCCAAAGTAAAAAATTTAGTCTTTTTCTCTCTTCAGCAGAGAGAGATTGATAAATTAGCATCAGATTGATCTCACGATCTCTCTCTCGTCTTCCGCGAACAAATTCAAGCAAAAGTTGTGTCATATTCTCATCATTATCGAAAAATTGCTTTTGGGAGCCAGGTTTTTCTTCATTTTTCCCTTTTTCATCAGAATCAGAAGCCTTTGTATCAGAATTAGAAGCCAAAACAATATTTATTAAATCTATAGCCTGGGTTATAGCTTGTTCATAATCTAATTGACCATGAATGCCAATATCTGAAAAATTTTTAATTACTAACTGAATAAAGGGATAAATAACAGGATAAATCTTATCTGAACTTTTCTCGCTTTGACAATTCTCAATTTTTAGTTTATTCTGAAAGATTGTAATGATATTTTGAGGAATAGGTTGTTGAATAGTCAATAAAATTTTCTGAGGAGAATCTTTTTGCAATTTATTATCTTCTAATAATTGATTATATTCAGGAAAAATCAAAGGTTGGTATAGAAAATATTGTTTCGATTCTTCAGCCTGATAAATAATATTTCGTAAGATATTGTTCAAGTGTTCCACCTTAATGTTTTTGTCGTTTATGTCAATGCTTGGCGTATTTTTGCCACTTCGTTCATCTTCGCGCTTAATAAGTTCATTAATCCTTTCTATAGTTAAATCATCCCACTTTCCGTTAATTTTAACATTTTTATATCCAAAAAACTTATAAAGCTTTTTTTGGATATAAATAATTGAATTATATAGCATTCGATTATTATCTTGCTGCTTATTATCTTGTGTTATTAGTGGTGGGTTATCGCTTTCTAAAATTGTTGTAGTATCCTTTCCAACTATACCATCAGCATTTAAACCATTAATTCCTTGAAAAAATTCAACAACCAAATCTGTTTTATAGCCAAAAAAGTATTTTGAATATTCATAATTATCATCTTTTGAAAACTGAAAATAATCCAGTTTTTCTAGTTTTTCTTTAAGGAGCTTTACTTCATCTCCATAATCACCTATCTTAAGATACTTTTTTTCTGGGTCTTCTTTGAGGAGCTTTACTTCATTTCCATAGTCATCTGTTTTAAAAAACTCTTCTTGAGAATTAACTGGGTTCTTATGTTGTATTCTCTTATAAATTGTGTTTACAACAGTGTAAATAGAATTCTCTGGATTGTATTCATAAAAGTCTTCTTCTTCTTCTTTCTTTGTTTTAGCATCATAGTTAGGGTTAAAATCTACAATGCTATTTTGGCTAGGAAGCTCCCACATTTTTTTGAAGAAAATCAGAAGACTATTTGTAGCTTCACCAAAATAGCCTCTTTCACAGTCTAAACCTGCTAATTCATCATTTAAAAAATTGTTTTCCCCTTTTAAATTTTCTAATAAATAGGTTAAATGTTTTTCTTTAATTTTTTCACTTTCAGTTTGTTCTTGTTTACTCTTATTTTTTTCATTTTCCGTCATTTTTATGTCTATTTTTTTTAAACATTCCCGAATAACTCCCTGCTTAAAAATGAATTTCAATCTATCTTGAATATCTATAATTTTATTGTGTCTAATTCCCCGGTAAAGGTGAGCTTTGTTTTCGACTTTGACCCTCAAAAACTTAATTTTATTCTCGTTTCTTTTAATTAGTTGATCAATTATTTTTAAACTTTCTTGATTAGCAGTATCTTTTTCTGGTGATACTATTTTTTTAATTAATTTAGCTAATTCGAGAATTTGTGATGCGGCATCTTCTTGATTTTGAGTTGGAGATTGCTCTTTGATGATCTTGTTGATATCAGCCATTTTTAGATCTCTAAAGTCAGGATAGTCGGGTATCCAGCCTAATTTATTTTTATCTAATGGCATGATTTTAATCCTCTTTTACTTGGAAAACTTAAGGCACTTGTTAAGTCTATTTGAAAATCAAAGAATTTAGATAAAAATTAATTTTTCTTAATATACTTGAGTTCGGTATATAGCGGTCTGTGAGTAGGCAAGGTACAAGCCCGGTTAGATCTCCCTGTTTAATGCGCCCAGGGCTGTTTCATTTTAGATTGGTGTGACCTCTCCCCCAAGGCGTGTCAACTTAACGCCAAAAGCCCGGAAATAAATTTCGGGCTTCGGGGCGAGGTGACCCAAAGTCCGTCAACTTAAGTCTAATACAATTTATTTACAAAGTTCTTTATTTTTGTTGGTGGGGTCACGGGAATTTTTCAAATAATTTTTGAGCCAACTGCATCCTCCGTCTAAAAGCTTATCCAAATCGGTAACTTGCTCCACATCCCAAAGAATCACTGTTTTGTCAGAACTGGCAGAAGCTAGGGTATCACCACTGTGACTAAAACTAACATCATTAACTTCATCTTGATGACCCTTGAGAGTCACTATTCGAGTTCCATCTAATGTCCAAAGGTTTATTGTTTTATCATCACTCCCAGAAGCAATAATTTGACCATTAGGGCTAAAAATTACACTTCCAATAGCAGCTTGATGTCCGATAAAAGGAGGCTTAATTTTCTGAGCTTGTAAATTCCAAAGCTGAACTTGATTATTTCCACTTCCTGTAGCTAAAATTTTACCATCAGGACTAAATGCTACACTGTAAATAGGTGCTTCTGGCTGGCTGGTTTTAGGTTTATCCCTTGATTGATTAATCTTTAGATCCCGAAGTTTAATCGTACCATCTTCACTAGCGGTTGCCATTAACTTCTCATGCAGAATTGGACTGAAGCTAACACTATAAACTCGATCTGGATATTTGTCGAGTGTATCTATTAGTTTACCTTGTTGGTTCCAAAGTTTAATTGTTCCATCATAGCTTGTTGTTGCGATTATTTGGTTGTCTGCACTAAAATTAATACTACGAACAGTATCCGTATGACCAGAAAGAATATGTTTGATTGAGCCTTTTTTTAAATCCCAAATGATGGCTGTTTGATCATCGCTACTGGTTCCTAAAAGGGTTCCATCTTGATTAAACTTTGCAGTTCGGACTGTCCCATTATGCTCGGCTAAAGTTTGTTTTAAATTTCCGGCTGCATCCCAAATTTTAACTTCTGGCTCATCTCCATTAGCAGTCACCAATATTTGTTCATTGACAGGACTAAACTCAACATTCCTGACAGCATATTGATAACCTTTGATTTGAGTAATTTTATCATTACTAAGTTGCCAAATTTTAATAAATTTATCATGACTCACTGAAGCCAAAATATTTTTACTCGACTGAGGGTTAAAGTAAATGCCATTAATTCGACCATTGTGAGCGTTGATACTTTTGATGTTTTGGCACTTAAGATTCCAAAGTTTAATTGTATAATCTTCACCTGCTGAAGCTAGAATTTCGCCATCAGGACTAAAGGCTACAGTTAAAACTCCATAATTATGTCCTTTTAAGGCAGGACATTTACGAACACCATTAGAATTCCATAGTTTAATGGTTCCATCTAAACTTGCACTAGCAAGGGTTTGACCATCAGGACTAAAACTCACGCTCAAAACTTCATGATCATGTTTCAATGTAGCTTTAAACTGAGACCAAGTTTGGTTATTTTGTTTACGCCACAGAATAATTGTTTGATCAGCACTTGCTGTGGCAAGTGTCTGACCATCAGGACTAAAACTCAGACTGCGAACAATGTTATTATGTCCCTTGAGAGTGGTGATTGGTGTACCGTTTTCCTTGCGAAGATCGATACTTCCATCTGCTAAACCTATTGCAATTTCACCATTCTTACTGAAACTGACGCTATGAACTGCTGTACTGTATTGTAATCGAGATCCAACGGTTTCTTCCCAGAGTTTTCCTTGTTTTTTTTGCCACAGTCTGACTGTTTTATCCAAACTTGCCGTTGCAATTATATCACCATCAGGACTAAAATTTACACTCATTACTGCATCCTGATGCCCTGATAATTCTTGTACAAAGCTTCCATCTTGATTCCAAAGTTTAACGATATTGTCATCACCTCCCGTTGCCAAAATTTCACCATCAGGACTAAAACTAACCGTTTGAATTATATCCGTATGTCCCTGCCAACGATTTTGTTCTTTAACCCAATTGATTCCTTGAGCTAATACAGTTAAAACATCAGCCTTCAGTTGAGGGTTATTCCGATTAAAAATCGATTTCTTAAAAAGTTCTCCTGCTTCTAATGCTGCGACTAATGAATCAAAGGTATCAGGATTTTCCGTAAACCGAGCATTGGCTGTTTCGATTTTAGCAATAATTTGACCTTTATCTGCTTCTTGCCATTGATGTTTTGCAATCCCAGCAACTACAATAGCAACAGTAGCAACTCCTGTAATCACCGTCAACGCAATTCTAGTAATCCATAAATTTTTTTGGCTTAGTTTTAATTCCCGTTCTTGAGCTTCTTTTTCTCGTTGTTTTTCAGCTTCTATATGAGTTTTACTGGATTCAACTAACGCGACTAATTGCTCATCACTCCCTAATTCTGTTGCATCAGAACTCTCTAACCAATGTTGAGCTTCAGCCAGTTCAAATTCATCTAATAATCCCCCTTCACCTTTCCCTAATCTCCCCCATTCTTCCACTTTTGCAATGAGTCGGCGACGAGTTTGTTCAGCATCTCGACGTTGAAGAATCCAATCTTGTAACTGGGGCCAACTGCTAATTAAAATTTCGTGGGCAATATCAACTTTTCGGGTTTTATCCTCTTTTCCACTTAAAGTTAATAACCGACGATCTGCTAAATAACGTAAGGTTTCTTCAAAGATTTGATCATTATCTCCCCTGGCTTTTAAGGCTTCTACAGATTCTTGTCTTCGGGTATCTGCCCGCCCTTCCCCAAACTGAATTAAACGTAAAAATACCCGACGGGCGATGATTTGTTGTTCATCAGTTAAACGAGCGATCGCAGCATCTGCCCGTTGTGCGATCGCTACTTGAATTCCGATTAATTTATTATTAGTATTAGAGACTGTATTATGATAAGATAAGACTAAAGCTTCATAGGCTCTTAACGGTAAATATCGCCGTTCTATTTTTTGCCATAATAAAACTAAAGTTTCTTGTAATAACGGTAAAACTCCAGGTTCGTTCGCGGCTGTTATAATTAATCGTTCTAATAATGCCGATTCTATAAAAACACCCGCTTGTTCCGCAGGTTTAAGAATGGCTTCTTGCAGTCCCGTTTGATCTAAACGTAACACTTCATAGAGATGGGCTTTAATTTCTCGCCAGAAAGTAGGAGATTCTATGAGTTGAGGATAAAAATCTGCTCTAACCGTTAAAACAACATAAAAATTAGGCTGTTTATAGAGATTTAATAGGATTTCTTGAAAGGGAATTGCTTCTTGAGGAGATTGGGTAAAAACTTCTTCAAATTGATCAATAACTAATAGGAATTTTTGGGAGGGATGGAATTTTGTTGTGATAGCTTCAGGGGAAGTCGGATCACAGCCTAATGTTGTGGTTAATGTCGTTATCGGTGTTGTACCCGGACGCATGGAATAGATTTGCCATTTTTCTTTTCCCAATAAATGAGTTGTTTGCAGTTGGGGAATTAACCCAGCAAAAACCAAGGAAGATTTACCACTTCCCGATGCTCCAATAACGGCTAAAAAGGGAAATAATCGTAACTGTTGAATTAAATCATTAACTTCTCGTTGTCGTCCAAAAAAGCGATCGCTATCTTCTGATTTAAAGGGAACCATCCCCGGATAGGGACAATCAGGAATAGTGGCTAAAGTCGGAACTGGTTTTTTGAAATCTTCACAAATTCGTTGAATGACTTTCTGTTGTTTTGTCGCATCCGTCGCATCCAAACACTCTAATATTTTTAAACGCATGGGTAACTCTTCAACAGGATGCAAAATAATCCCAACAACTGGCCATAAATTAGTGTCAAATCCGTAGTATTGAGACAGTAAATTAGCAAATTCCGCAAAGTTATCGGCTAAATAGGCGGGGGAAATCACTAATAAGGTTCGTTCACTATTTTTAACCGCACTTTCAAATTCAATTAATCGCGGTACACCTAACCGAAACATCGCCTCGGAATGACAGGTTAACCCGGCTTCTTCTAAAGCATTTAATAAATAACCTTCTACCCAGGCGCCATCCTCGTCTGCGTAGGAAACAAATACAGAATATTGTTTTGACATAGCAATCCCTCTGGTTTGTTTGGGGGTGAAAACGGTATTCAATGCGATCAATTCACCTGCTTTCTATTACAGTGCTATGAGAGGAAATTCCTGTACAATTTTCTATGATTGCTAATGTGAGATCATCAATGGAGTTTAGGGGCTTGCGCTCTCTAATTTTCGGTCACAATGGGTTAAGAGGAGGAAGGGGTTGTTTTAACTGTTCAATTAACTTTTGAAATTCCCGTTCAGCCCGCCGAGCGTGGTTGAGTTTAGACATAGCCCCTAACTTCAAACGTTCAGGAAGTTTAGCAGCATCAACAGCCTCTTTCTCAACACAAACTATACGAGCTTTCCCTTCCTCAATTCCTAAGTTTTGAGCCAGGGTATTCTCAAATTCTGCCATATTATTATCTAAGTATAAATTTGATAAAATGACAAGGGTTCGTTTAGAAAACTTAACACCCCGTTCTATATTAATCACCCGTGCGACCCCTAATAAATCCACATCTCCTGAAACCGCAACTTTTAGGTTTTCTGCTTCTAATTTCGGGACTAAGAAATCCCAAACCCAAGTTGAATCTGGTTCTTCATCCACATAACTAATATAAACATCATAGCGGAATTCTTCTTGAGGTTGAGGAGAAACCGGACTCACCCCTTTTTGCCCGCCTAAATATAGGGTTAGGGGAAAATTTTCCTCAATATCAGATTTAAAAATCGGGTGTTGATTCGGTTGTTCGGCGGTAACTTTCGGTTGTAAATATTCAAAAATATCAAAGATTCTAATTAATCCATCATTGCTAGTAATTCCTCCTTTTAACCCGGCGATTAAATGTTGAGTAAAAACACTATTATTTGCGCCCCGATTCACATAGGATTGTTCTGTATTCCGAGAGGAGGCGAATATAACCCGACCTTTTCCTTGCACTAATTGATCATAATAATTATCCGGTAATCCCCCTTTGATTTCGGGTATGGTTGGATCTTTAGGTTGACCAATTCCTCCAGAGTGACAACAATCAAAAATTACAACTAATTTTCGCGCGGGAATGGCTTTTAATGCGTCTGTAAATTGAGTTCCTGAAATAGCGGTTTCTGCTAAGGATGCACCGGAGGTATAAACCGTATCAACGGGTAATAAATATTCTCCCGCCGTCGGGCCAAATTCAACTTGTCCTCCATGTCCTGAATAATAAATTAATACCGTTGAATCTGTGTTAGTTTTAGTTGATAAATCAGTTAAGGCTTGAGTTAAAGCTGATTTTGTGGCTTTTTCATCTAATAATAATTCCACATTTTCAATTAAATAACCACAGAATGAAGGTTCTGTTAATAAACTATAAATATCCTTAGCATCGTTGAGAACCGTTGACGGTAAAGGTTTGATTTTTTGATAATTAGAAATTCCGATAATTAGAGCGTAACAGTTGTTTAGGGTTGTCATATTATTAGGGTGGGCGGGAAAACCCCGCCCCTACGGTAATTTAGGCAGTTTGGGGTTCTAGGAGTTGGTGTTCTTGACGTAAATAGGCTTGAATGAAAGCATCTAATTCTCCATTCATCACATCTTGAATCGCTGTTGTTTCTTCAGATGTGCGTAAATCCTTCACCATTTGATAGGGATGAAAGACATAGTTTCGGATTTGATTTCCCCAAGCCGCTTCGACTAAATCCCCTCGAATTTCTGCGATCGCTTTTGCCCGTTGTTCTTGAGCAATAATTAATAATTTTGCCTTTAACAACGCTAAAGCTTTTTCTTTATTTTGCAATTGAGATCGTTCTTGGGTACAACGTACTGCAATTCCTGTTGGTAGGTGAACAATACGCACAGCTGTTTCCACTTTGTTAACGTTTTGACCGCCTTTTCCACCTGAGCGAGTGGTGCTAATTTCTAAATCCTTATCAGGAATATCCAACTCAATAGAATCATCTAAAATGGGCATAATTTCCACCCCAGCAAAACTGGTTTGTCGCTTACCATTGGCATTAAAAGGTGAAATTCTGACTAAACGGTGAGTGCCTTTTTCTCCTTTTAAATATCCGTAGGCATAACGACCTTCAATTTCTAAAGAAGCAGATTTAATTCCGGCTTCATCTCCTTCAGAAATTTCCGTTAAATGCACTTTATACCCTTGAGATTCTCCCCAACGAGTATACATTCGCAGTAGCATTTCTGCCCAATCTTGAGCATCGGTTCCACCTGCGCCTGCATTAATCGTTAAAACTGCACCATGTTGATCATAAATTCCTGAAAGCAGTTGTTGTAATTCCCAGTGATCAAATTCTCGGTTGAGTCGGGAAACTGTAGCTGTGGCTTCTTCTAAGAGAGCATCATCGGTTTCTAACTCCAACAGTTCTAAGATGGCTTTGGTATCTTCCAGCGCTTGCTGCCAATCATCCTGTTGCTGCACAATTGATTTAAGATCATTCAACTGTTGAAGGGTTTGTTGTGCAGTTTTTTGTTCATCCCAAAAGTCGGGTTGTGCTGCAATTTGCTCTAAATCTTGAATTTTGGCTTGAAGTGCAGGCAGGTCAAAGATAGTCCTGGGTTTTACCCAGGTGCTCAGATAACAGTTCGATTTCCCGTTTAATTTCTAAAACATCCATTGCGATCGCTAACCGTTTTTCTATGAGTACACTGGCAGGATGCCAATGCTACAAGGTACACTTTTAATTTTAGCGGGAATGATTGCAAATTTGAGTGATCTATTGTTAGTTTTCCCCAGTCGGTCAACCGTCAACCGTCAACCGCCAACCGTCAACACCTAAATTATGTCGCGTCAAATTTTCACTGGGAATCGTCCTTTGCGTCAAATGCGCCCCCTTGATCGTTGGGTTGATTTATTATGGTTTTTGGGTTTATTAATAGCAGCACTAACCCTCTATGGGTTACATTTAGGGGGAGTCCCTTTGCGAGATTGGGATGAAGGATTAGTCGCTCAAGTCGCCCGTGAAATTCCAAGAGGACAACAAAATTGGTTGTATCCAACGCTGCATGGAGCGCCCTATTTTAATAAACCTCCGTTAGTGCATTGGTTAATCGCTTTTGCCTATCAAATTGGGGGTGTAAATGAAGGGATGGCGCGATTTCCTTCTGCATTATTAACGGCGATTTCTGTTCCTTTATTATATAGCATTGGTTTAGAATTATTTCGCCATCGCACCTCGGCAATTTTTTCGGCTTTAGTTTATCTAACGTTATTACCTGTTATCCGTCAAGGACGGTTAGCGATGTTAGATGGAACGATTCTATTTTTATGGTTAATTTTGGTATGGTGTGTGTTACGTTCCCGACGGGATTTACGCTTTGCATTAGGGTCAGGATTAGCCTTTGGATTATTATGTTTAACGAAGGGTATTTTTTTAGGATTATTATTCGGATCAATTGCCTTTTTCTTCCTGTTATGGGATACTCCTCGCCTGTTAACAGCGCCTTATCTGTGGATGGGTTTAGGATTAGGGTTTTTTCCTGTTTCTCTTTGGTATGGCGCGCAATGGCTTCATTATGGACAAGGCTTTATTCAGGGAAATTTATTCAATCAATCCCTACAACGAGTTTGGCAACCTGTTGAAAACCATTCCGGGCCGATTTGGTATTATCTATTAGAACTGATAAAATATGGCTGGCCTTGGCTATTATTTTGGCCCCAAGGATTACGGTTAGCTTGGCAAAATCGGAATTTAAGTTGGGCTAAATTAATCTTAGTTTGGACAGGAATTTATTTTGGTGCAATTTCGGTGATGACGACAAAATTACCTTGGTATGTTTTACCGATTTATCCGGCTTTAGCTTTAGCCGTTGGGCGATATTTGGCAGAAGTTTGGCGGGAAGGAGATCGAGATATTGGACTATGGAAATTAGGAAAAGTTGAACGCGGAAAGCATGACCATTTTGTAAAACCGACACCGGATCAACTCTTACCGATTTTTATTTTATTAGCGGTCATTGCTGGACTCGGCTATTGTTATTTTGGAGGAATGTTTTCTTTTATTAGCTCTAACTTTATCCCTCAAAAAGATTTACAATTTACTTTTGGCTCATTGATGTTAACATTGTCTTTTGTATCGGTTTTAATTTACCAAAAAGACAGACAGTTTTTAATTGTTTTGTTCTGGGGAATGTATTTATCTCTGCTGCTATTTTTTACGTCAAATTATTGGGTTTGGGAAGTGAATGAAGATTTTCCCGTTAAACCAGTAGCCGTTATTATTCGAGAAGGAACTCCCCTCGGACAAGAAATTTATCTGGATCATCCTTTTGGACGACCCTCGTTAAATTTTTATAGCGATCGCCATATTCATGCCGTTGATCATACCACCCTTAAAACGAAATGGCAAACCCTGGATCAACCTTACTTTTTAGTCAAAGCAAATAACCTGAATAAATTACAGTTAAACCCGGTTGAAAAAATTTCTCAAACATCAGATTGGATATTAATCACGAAGAAACGTTAGCAGAAAGAGAACATCATTAAATCAAAGGCTTGTCCGCACTGCTTCGGGTCATCTTATAGTGGTGTGGATTGTTTAAACACTATTTTTAATGAATCAGTTCAGAAAATTTTAAACAATGGACAATCGACAATAGGTTCTTTATTGAGAATTTTTTCTAGGAGTAAAAAGGCAATTTTATCCCGTTTTCATCAAAAGAAAATTAAGCGATTTTATCTCAAATACTTTCCTCAAGTAAAAAATTATATTAAAGATTAAATTTTTACAAAAAGATGGGAAGTTCAGAAAAATCTCTCTACAATAGTAATTTATAAAATCTGAGTCTATTAGCCAAATTATATGAAATCCTTAAATGTATGCTACACATCTCCCCCCTTTTTAAGGGGGGTTGGGGGGATCATCTGTAGCGTTCATAAGGGAATTTCATATTAAATCAGTTGTCATCAATAATAAGGTTTGGGTCGAAACCCTAAAGGAAGGGGCTATTCATGAATAGTCACTAGGACAATTTATTGAGAGGCGCTACAGACTCTGTTTTTGATTAACCAGTAAAAGGATTGTAAGTCATGGATAATCAATACGTCCTCAGTTTTGATGGTAAGGATGATTATGTCTCCATACCTACTATGAATGTTGATTACTCTCAAGGTTTCACTGTAGAAGCCTGGGTGTTGTATCACAGTTTTGAAAATAGCGAACGAGTGATCGATTTTGGGAATGGTCAAGACAGCAATAATATTGTTTTTCATACCAAAGGGACAGCAAGAAAGCTGTATTTAGTGGTCGCTCACAATAGCGTTCAACAAGGCATTGAGTCAGAGGAGGTACTAGAGACAGAGGTAGAGGTTTGGATACACGTAGCAGCCACCATTGATAAATCCGGCAATGCTACCCTGTATAAAAATGGTCAAGTTGTGAAAACTGGCCGGGTTAATCTCCCCCTGAATGTGAATCGCAGTCTCAACTATATTGCTAAGAGTAATTGGGGATCATCTTTTTTTCATGGCTGCATGACTGAGCTTCGAGTCTGGAATATTGCTCGTTCTGCTGCTGAGATTCAAGCTAGTAAGAATAGTCGGTTAAATGGAGATGAAAAGGGGTTAGTCCAATATTGGCCGTTGAATGAAATCAGTGGAGACACTGTTGTGAATCTCACCAGCAATGGTCATGATGGCACGGTTCACGGTGCTACCCTTGTAGAAGCAAAACCTCAACTTCAGTTGCAACCCGCCACCCCAAAACCGATAGAGAATCTGGAATCTGTCCTCAAGTTTGATGGCCCGGATGATTATGTCTCTATACCCACAATGAATGTTGATTACTCTCAGGGTTTCACAGTAGAAGCTTGGGTCTTGTATCACAGTTTCCAGCCTAACGCACGAGTGATCGATTTTGGGATTGGTCACACCAACAATAATATTGTCTTTCATAACAGACCGACACCAAAAACTCTGTCATTAGTAGTCATCACTAACAATAATGCTGAATATGCCCTTAATTCAGAGGAGATACTAGAAACAGGGGTTTGGATACACGTAGCAGCTACGATTGATAAATCCGGCAATGCTACCCTGTATAAAAATGGTCAAGTTGTGAAAACTGGCCGGGTTAATCTCCCCCTGAATGTGAATCGCACCACCAACTATATTGCTAAGAGTAATTGGGGAGAATCTTATTTTCATGGCTGCATGACTGAGGTTCGAGTCTGGAATATCGCTCGTTCGGCTGCTGAGATTCAAGCTTATCAGAATAGTCGGTTAAATGGAGATGAAAAGGGGTTAGCCCAATATTGGCCTTTAAATGAAATCAGTGGAGACACTGTTGTGAATCTCACCAGCAATGGTCATGATGGCACGGTTCACGGTGCTACCCTTGTAGAAGCAAAACCTCAACTTCAGTTGCAACCCGCCACCCCAAAACCGATAGAGAATCTGGAATCTGTCCTCAAGTTTGATGGCCCGGATGATTATGTCTCTATACCCACAATGAATGTTGATTACTCTCAGGGTTTCACAGTAGAAGCTTGGGTCTTGTATCACAGTTTCCAGCCTAACGCACGAGTGATCGATTTTGGGATTGGTCACACCAACAATAATATTGTCTTTCATAACAGACCGACACCAAAAACTCTGTCATTAGTAGTCATCACTAACAATAATGCTGAATATGCCCTTAATTCAGAGGAGATACTAGAAACAGGGGTTTGGATACACGTAGCAGCTACGATTGATAAATCCGGCAATGCTACCCTGTATAAAAATGGTCAAGTTGTGAAAACTGGCCGGGTTAATCTCCCCCTGAATGTGAATCGCACCACCAACTATATTGCTAAGAGTAATTGGGGAGAATCTTATTTTCATGGCTGCATGACTGAGGTTCGAGTCTGGAATATCGCTCGTTCGGCTGCTGAGATTCAAGCTTATCAGAATAGTCGGTTAAATGGAGATGAAAAGGGGTTAGCCCAATATTGGCCTTTGAATGAAATCAGTGGAGACACTGTTGTGAATCTCAGCAGCAATAGTCATCATGGTACAGTTCACGGCGCTACCCTTGTATCTGCTAAACCCCAACTTCAGTTGACACGAAAAACCTTTTTAATTAAGAGCAAACTCAATGGTTTGGCGGTTGTTGGTACGCCCCATAGTCAAGTAACAACAGGAGCAGTGGATAGCCAAAATCCCCTTCAACGCTGGACTATCACTGCCGATGGCGTGATTAAAAATGAAGCGGGTTTTGTACTCGATTATCAAGGGGATACTCCTCCCTATTATGTGGTGATAGCCAAGCGCATCCAGGGAACTCAGGGTTCACCGTCTCAACAATGGCGAATCGAAAATGGAGTAATTAAGAATAAACACAAGGCTGATTTAGTGGTAGATATTGCTGGTAGTAATCCCGAACCCAATACGAAAATTTTAGCCGCTCCTGCCATGGATGGATTAAACCAAAAATGGGAAATTGTATCGGTTTAGAAATTGATTTTCTCCCCCTTTCTCCCCTGAATTCAGTAGGGGGGAGAAATAGAACTTAAGTTTAACTTTTAGGGGAATGTCAGCCGAATTTTCTATAAATTAAAAAGACTTCTCTTGAGATATTAACTATCTCAAGAGAAGCCTAATTTTGAATTGGAAAATTTTCAAAAAAAAGAACAGCCAAAATTAAATTATTGTAAAATAATAGGGGATTCAATAAAATTATTTTACAATATAAAAAATAATCTAAGCACTGTTTTTGATTAACCAGTTAAGAGGATTGTAAGTCATGGATAATCAATACGTTCTCAGTTTTGATGGTAAGGATGATTATGTCTCCATACCTACTATGAATGTTGATTACTCTCAGGGTTTCACCGTAGAAGCCTGGGTCTTATACCATAGTTTCCAAGTTAACTCACGAGTGATCGATTTTGGGAATGGTAAAGACAGCAATAATATTGTTTTTCATACCAAAGGGACAGCAAGAAAGCTGTATTTAGTGGTCGCTCACAATAGCATTCAACAAGGCATTGAGTCAGAGGAGGTGCTAGAGACAGGGGTTTGGATACACGTAGCAGCCACCATTGATAAATCCGGCAATGCTACCCTGTATAAAAATGGTCAAGTTGTGAAAACTGGCCCGGTTAATCTCCCCCTGAATGTGAATCGCACCACCAACTATATTGCCAAGAGTAATTGGGGAGAATCTTTTTTTCATGGCTGCATGACTGAGCTTCGAGTCTGGAATATCGCTCGTTCGGCTGCTGAGATTCAAGCTAGTACAAATAGTCGGTTAAATGGAGATGAAAAGGGGTTAGTCCAATATTGGCCCTTGAATAAAATCAGTGGAGACACTGTAGTGAATCTCACCAGTAATGGTCATGATGGCACAGTTTACGGTGCTACCTTAGTAGAAGCTCCCCAACTTGAGTTGAAACCTGCCACCCCAAAACCGATAGAGAATCTCGAATCCGTCTTCAAGTTTGATGGTCAGGATGATTATGTTTCCATACCTGCCATGAATGTTGATTACTCTCAAGGTTTCACCGTAGAAGCCTGGGTCTTATACCATAGTTTCCCGTGTTGGTCACGAATTATTGATTTTGGCAATGGCCTTCAGATTGATAATATTATCTTTGCCAATGATGCACTAACAGGAAAACTGGTAATAGGTATTGTGGTCGGTGGTCCAGCAGTTGAGTCAAAGATACTAGAGACAGAGGTACTAGAGACAGGGGTTTGGATGCACTTAGCAGCCACGATTGATAAATCCGGTAATACTACCCTCTATAAAAATGGTCAAGTTGTGAAAACTGGATCGGTTGCTCTCCCGCGTAATATGAATCGCACTCTCAATTATATTGGCAAGAGTAATTATCCAGATAACGATAATTTTCATGGCTGCATGACCGAGGTTCGAGTCTGGAATATTGCTCGTTCTACCGCCGATATCCAAGGCTATAAAAATAGTCGGTTAAATGGAGATGAAAAGGGGTTAGTCCAATATTGGCCGTTGAATGAAATTAGTGGAGACACTGTTGTGAATCTCACCAGTAATGGTCATCATGGTACAATTCACGGTGCTACCCTTGTATCTGCTAAACCCCAACTTCAGTTGACACGAAAAACCTTTTTAATTAAGAGCAAACTCAATGGTTTGGCGGTTGTTGGTACGCCCCATAGTCAAGTAACAACAGGAGCGGTGGATAGCAAAAATCCCCTTCAACGCTGGACTATCACACCTGATGGCGTGATTAAAAATGAAGCCGATTTTGTTCTGGAGTATAAAGACTATAATATTCTTCCCTATTATGTGGTGATAGCCAATCGCATTCAGGAAAATCACGGTTCACCGTCTCAACAATGGCGAATCGAAAATGGAGTCATTAAGAATAAACACAAAGCTGATTTAGTGGTAGATATTGCTGGTAGTAATCCCGAACCCAATACGGCAATTTTAGCCGCTCCTGGGATGGGTGGATTAAACCAAAAATGGGAAATTGTATCGGTTTAGAAATTTATTTTCTCCCCCCTTTCTCCCCTGAATTCAGTGGGGGGGAGAAATTAGGAACAGCTTTAATCTAAGCACTGTTTTTGATAAAAGAATAAGGATGTTAACTCATGGATAATCAATACGTCCTCAGTTTTGACGGTAAGGATGATTATGTCTCCATACCCACCATGAATTTTGATTACTCTCAAGGTTTCACTGTAGAAGCCTGGGTCTTATACTATAGTTTCCAGTATTGGTCACGAATTATCGATTTTGGCAATGGTTCTTCCTGCCATAATATTGTGTTTACTAACGCAGATACAAAAAGCCAATTTGGAATTGAAATCTATCACCAGGCCCAATGTAAAGATATTGAGTCATCAGAGGGGACACTAAATACAGGGGTTTGGATGCACTTAGCAGGAACCATTGATAAATTCGGCAATGCTATCCTGTATAAAAATGGTGAAGTTGTAAAAACTGGGTTGGTTTATCTCCCCCTGAATGTGAATCGCACCACCAATTATATTGGCAAGAGTAATTCATCAAATGTCGGTTATTTTCATGGTCACATAAGCGAGCTTCGAGTCTGGAATATTGCTCGTTCTGCTGCTGAGATTCAAGCTTATAAGAATAGTCGGTTAAATGGAGATGAAAAAGGTTTACTCTGCTATTGGCCTTTGAATGAAATCAATGGAAGCACCGTAGTGAATAAAGCCAGTAATGGTCATCACGGCATGGTTCACGGTGGCCCTACCATTGTTGAGGCGAAACCCCCACTTGAGTTCAGACCAAAAACTTATTTAATTAAGAGCAAACTCAATGGTTTAGCCTTAGTCGGTACGCCCTATAATCAAGTAACAACAGGAGCAGTGGATAGCCAAAATCCCCTTCAACGCTGGACTATCACACCCGATGGCGTGATTAAAAATGAAGCGGGTTTTGTACTCGATTATCAAGACTATGGTATCACTCCCTATTATGTGGTGATCGCCAATCGCGTCCAGGGAACTCAGGGTTCACCATCTCAACAATGGCAAGTCGAAAATGGAGTCATTAAGAATAAACACAAGGCTGATTTAGTCGTAGATATTGCTGGTAGTAATCCTGCTCCGAATACGACAATTTTAGCCTCTCCTGGGATGGGTGGATTAAACCAACAATGGGAAATGGTGTTGGTTTAGGAATTGACTTTCTCCCCCCTTTTTTCCTTGAATTCAGGGGGGAGAGAGAAATAGGGTAAAAGTTTAACTTTTAGGGGAATATCAGCAGAAAAAGTTTCAAGATAAGCACTGTTTTTGATAAAAAAATAAGGATGTTAAGCAATGGATAATCAACAATGCGTTCTTAGTTTTGATGGTAAGGATGATCATGTGATGACACCCCTTAACATTGAAATGGTTATAAATTTCTCTCAAGGTTTCACCGTAGAAGCCTGGGTGTTATATCAAAGTTTCCCAAATCGCTCAGTCATCATCTCGTTTGTACACCCCCTTAATGGCTATCAGTATTTTCAGTTGATGAATTCTCAAACAACAAGAAAGTTGGCAATGGAATACTGTCAGGGGGACAGCCAAGGTAATTTCTCTACATACTCAGTAATTTCAGAGGAGGTACTAGAGACAGGGGTTTGGATGCACATAGCAGCCACGGTTAATAGTTCAAACAATGTCACCCTCTATAAAAATGGTGAAGTTGTGAAAACCGGGTCATTACCTCCTCCACCTCCATTGTCTGGGAAATGGAATCACTTCTATGTTGGTCACGGGATGCACTCAGGCGACGGTCTCTTTCACGGTTGCATAACCGAGGCTCGAGTCTGGAATGTTGTCCGTTCTGTGGATGAGATTCGCGCCGATAAAAATCGTCGGTTAAATGGAGATGAAAAGGGATTAGTCAGTTATTGGCCCTTAAATGAAATCAGTGGAAACACTGTCGTGAATAAAACCTGTAATACTCATCACGGGGTCATTTTTGGAGACGCGACCATTGTTGAGGCGAACCCCCCACTTCCGTGGACTCCAAAAACTTATTTAATTAAGAGCAAACTCAATGGTTTAGCCTTAGTCGGTACACCCAATAATGCAGCAACAACAGGAGCGGTGGATAGCCACAGTCCCCTTCAACGTTGGATGATTACATCCGATGGCGTGATTAAAAATGAAGCGGGTTTTGTTCTGGAGTATAAAGACTATAATATTCTTCCCTATTATGTGGTGATAGCCAATCACATCCAGGGAACTCAGGGCTCACCGTCTCAACAATGGCGAATCGAAAATGGGGTGATTAAGAATAAACACAATGCCGATTTAGTGTTAGATATTGCTGGCTGTAATCCTGCTCCGAATACGACAATTTTAGCGGCTCATGGCATGGGTGGATTAAACCAACAATGGGAAATGGTGTTGGTTTAGAAATTGATTTTCTCTCCTGAATTCAGGGGAGAAAATAGAGTCTAAGTTTTTGATAAAAGAATAAGGATGTTAACTCATGGATAATCAATACGTTCTCAGTTTTGACGGTAAGGATGATGATGTCGGCGTACCCCTCAAGATGTATATAAATTTCTCTCAAGGTTTCACCGTAGAAGCCTGGGTGTTATATCACAGTTTCCCGAATCGCTCAATCATCATCTCTTTTGTGAACACCAGTGATGGCTATCAGTTTTTTCAGTTGATGAATTATCAAACAACAAGAAAGTTAGCATTGCATTTCCAATGCTTGCCATCGTACAGTCGCATTGCCGTGGACGGCTACGTGATTTCAGATTATGAAATACTAGAGACAGGGATTTGGATGCACATAGCAGCCACGGTTAATAGCTCAAACAACGTCACCTTCTATAAAAATGGTGAGGTTGTGAAAACCGGGTCTTTACCTCTTCCACCTGCATGGTCTGGGCAATGGGAGCACTTGTCTATTAGTCATGGGAGGTCATCAAACGATAGTCTCTTTCAGGGTTGCATAACTGAGGTTCGACTCTGGAATGTTGTGCGTTCTGTGGATGAGATTCGCGCCGATAAAAATCGTCGGTTAAATGGAGATGAAAAGGGATTAGTCAACTATTGGCCCTTAAATGAAATTAGTGGAAATAGAGTAGTGAATAAAGCCAATAATAGTCATCCTGGCGAAGTTCATGGAGGTGCTACAATTGTTGAGGCGAACCCCCCACTTCAGTTAATACCGACTGCTTATTTAATTAAGAGCAAACTCAATGGTTTAGCCTTAGTCGGTACACCCAATAATCCAGCAACAACAGGAGCGGTAGATAGCCAAAATCCCCTTCAACGTTGGATTATTACTGCCGATGGCGTGATTAAAAATGAAGCGGGTTTTGTACTCGATTATCAAGACTATGGAAGCACTCTCTATTATGTGGTGATGGCGAATCGCATCCAGGGAACTCAGGGTTCACCGTCTCAACAATGGCGAATCGAAAATGGAGTCATTAAGAATAAACACAAAGCAGATTTAGTGTTAGATATTGCTGGTAGTAATCCTGCCGCCAATACGGCAATTTTAGCGGCTCCCTGGATGGGTGAATTAAACCAAAAATGGGAAATTGTATCGGTTTAGAAATTGATTTTCTTCCCCCTTTCTCCCCTGAATTCAGGGGAGAAATAGAGTTTAAGTTTAACTTTTAGGGGAATATCAGCCGAATTTTCTATAAATTAAAAAGACTTTTTTAGGGATATTAACTATCACAAAAAAACTATTTTGAATTGAAAAATCTTTAAAAAACAGAAATCCTAAACTTTATTTTTCTTCATTAACTCACTGATTTTACCAATTTTTTTCTTAGGGTTTTGGGGGGAGAAGCGTTTAGTTTCAGCAGAATAATTCCAAGGGATGGCTTCTGGGTCACGTTGATAACTCCAGTCAGGAAATTCGGGTTTTGTTTTCCACTTGCTGAGGGTATTGGGATGTACGCCTAACCGTTGGGCGAGTTCCGACTGGTTCAATGTTGCAGGTAAAACGGTGCTGGATGTAGGTTTAACTGGAAATAAAACCACTGATTTCGGGTTTTCCGCAGGAGGGGAAGGGAGAGGGTCATCAGCCGTTGCGGAAGGTTGGGCGGTAGGAAAATAATAAATCATTCCTCCAGTATCAGTAATTTCATACTGGGCGGCGAATTCGGTGGCGCGTTGGTCGAGATAGGCTTGGACTTTCGTACCCGACTGTTTCGAGTGCATGGCTAAATCTAACGCTGTAATGCGTCCTTGGTTTTCCCGAATTAATCGATAAAAGACTTCATCCAAGGTCGCTAATTGATGCTGTTGACGCTGTTGATAATATTTCCACATCTGCCAAGACCCCCATCCGCCAACGGTTAAAATGGCTAAGGGGAATGCTTTCTGAAGGACAAACAAAACCACCGCAATGGGGAGGATAACCGTCAGATATCCCCGTTCAGGCGGGTTGAGGTTTGGGTTTGAGTCTGACATGGATAGGACGTTAGCAAAGGTAACATCTTCAAATATTGAATAAAAAGTCTATTTTTGCAAGGTGGGCGTTGATCAACCGTAACCTATCCCATCAGTTATCTATTATTAGTAAAGACTATATGGTTAAGTAACCCTCTTCAAAAATAACCGCGTTAGTGCTAACTTGACACCCGAAGATGTTGCCGTTATCGAGGCCGAGTGAGGTTGAACTTTGACCCTCTAGGGGATAAAACTGTGAACTTGACAAACTGTCTTTTGACGGGTTTATCTAGGAGGTCGAAAATGGGTCGGGTCTATTAAGTTTCTTCTTTTATTTAGCAACTGGCTGTCCTGAACCAGTCCAGCTTGTTGTATCTGCAAGGGTTCGTAGGAGACTAGCTTGTATGAAATCTAAATTGCCTTATGTTTTTGCTGCTTCACTCTTGGCTGGGTTATTAGATTGGGGTGTGATTACAAAACCAGCTTACTCAGAAACCCCATTAGCTCAAACTACGGAAAAGGCGACAGAATCAAAAGCACTGTTTATCAATTTGACCAGTGATGATACATGGACGGCAAGTATGGCGATTTCTATTGCCCACAATGCCTTACGAATGGGACATCAACCTGTCACCATCTTCCTTAATGTTCGTGGGGTATATCTGGCTGATAAACGGCGATCTCCAGCAACAGAAGGTAATGGTGATTTAACGATTCATCAAAGACTACAAAAGTTTATAGAGGATGGGGGAACAGTGATTGCTTGTCCCAATTGCTCTCGCAAAGCCGGCTTAACTCAGGAGGATTTTATTGAAGGTGTTGTGCTTGGACAAGAGGGAGGAATATTGCCACTTCTTTTTGCTCCGAATACGGTAACGATCTCATATTGATTCCTAAAATTAGCTCCTCTCGTGATCAATCACAATCTTCTCAGTTAACTTCTGTTTAAAATATAATAGGCAATAACTATGACTCAAGAAATACGTCAAAAAATCGTTACTTTAGCCCAACAGTTACCAGATGAATTGTTACCAGAAGCCCTAGCTTCTTTGAATTCTATTGCAGAAAAAGCACAGAAGACTCCCTTGGAGCATTCCTCAACTCTTAATCAGCCTGAATTTGACAAAGTAATAGCAGCTTATCAAGTAATTAGTGAAAAGTATAAAAATGCGTTACAGGAATTAGCCAAGTGAATGAACCGTTATCTAGTTCTTAGAAACCGGGTTTCTACATTAGATTCATTATAAAAAATCAAGATGTCTTGAGAAACCCGGTTTCTGTGAGTCATTTACAATTTTTTAGAAACCGGGTTTCTACATTAGATTCATTGTAGGAAATGAAGATATCTTGAGAAACCCGGTTTCTGTGAATAATTACAGAATACCGTCTTTTTTCGCCATTGAAATCATTAAATCAACAACACGACAAGAATAACCCCATTCATTGTCATACCAAGCCACAATTTTAAAGAAATTAGAATTCAGTTCAATACCTGCTTTAGCATCAAAGGTACTGGAACTCGGATCAGTGGTGAAATCTGAAGAAACCACTTCATCTTCAGTATAGCTTAAAATGCCTTTCATTGGGCCTTCGGCTGCTGCTTTCATCGCTGCACAGATTTCTGCATAGGTCGTTGCTTTTTCCGTGCGGAAGGTTAAGTCAACCACTGACACATCGGGGGTCGGAACTCGAAACGCCATCCCCGTCAGTTTTCCTTTTAACTCCGGTAACACTAAGGTAACAGCTTTGGCTGCGCCTGTAGACGCCGGAATAATATTTTGGGCTGCGCCGCGTCCTCCCCGCCAATCTTTCTTACTAGGGCCATCAACGGTGGGTTGAGTTGCTGTCATGGCGTGAACCGTTGTCATTAACCCTTCGGCTAACCCAAAGTTATCTTGTATCACTTTAGCAACGGGGGCTAAACAGTTGGTGGTACAACTGGCATTTGATACAATTAAATGTGCTTTCGGGTCAAATTCTTCATGGTTGACCCCGACTAACAAGGTTTTCACTTTGTCCGGGTCTTTGGTGGGGGCGGAAATAACCACCCGTTTTGCACCCGCTTCAATATGTTTGTAAGCACCCTCGTAATTGGTAAATAACCCTGTACATTCCACCACATAATCAACGGTATCTTCTTTCCAAGGCAGTTGGGTGGGATCTTTGATGGCAGTACAACGAATGAAACGTCCATCCACCAGAATGCCATCTGCTTTCGCTTCTACCGTACCCGGAAACACCCCATGAGTCGAGTCATATTTGAACAAATAAGCTAAGTTATCCGGGGGAACTAAATCATTAATTCCCACAAATTCCACATCGGGGTTATTAATGGCAGACCGCATGACTAAACGACCAATGCGACCAAACCCATTAATTCCTACTCTTAACGGCATATAATTTACTCCTTTTGACCAAATGAAAAGTAACCTGATTGTTCAAGCCACAACTAGGGATAGACTGTAGCACAAGTCTTGATTGTTCAGGTTAATTCTTCCTGTTATCTTAAGAAAATGCCTATCTGAATCCAGATTTTTTTAAGATAAAATAGAGGAAGTTTCAGGAAGAGGAGATATTGTCTGGAAATCTAAAAAAACTTTTTTGACTGAACGTTAAGAAAGGATAAAAAAAACTAATTTTATCGCTTAAGGTGTTAACAAATTGGGAAAAAATCGGTAGGATTCAAGTGTAGACAATTTGGCTTCAGCCAAAACTAAATATGAACAAACGTAAACGGATTGGCATTCTAACCAGTGGAGGAGACTGTCCCGGTCTCAATGCCGTGATTCGAGCCGTTGTCAATCATGCCACATCTGAATATAACTGGGAAGTCCGCGGTATTCCCTATGCCACTCAGGGGCTAATTGAACGGAAAAGTGTTGTATTAAATTCTTATGGTTTAGAACGGCATGGTACTGATCCTTTATTAAGTATGGGCGGAACGATTTTAGGTTCCATTAATAAAGGAGATACAGAAGGCAATACAGATGATGTTATTCAGGGATATTATGATTTAGGACTTGATGCCCTGATCGCCATTGGCGGTGATGGTAGCCTTGCTATTTTGCAGAAACTGGCTGAAAAAGGCAATTGGAATTTAGTCGGTGTTCCCAAAACTATTGATAATGATGTCGCCCATACAGAATTATCCGTTGGGTTTAACTCCGCCGTTACGACGATTTTAGATTGTTTAGATCGGTTGAGTTATACCGCCGCCAGCCATGACCGGGTGATGGTGGTGGAAGTCATGGGACGGACAACGGGACATTTAGCCTTAAATTCCGGGATTGTTGGGGGGGCGGATGCGATTTTAATCCCAGAAATTCCCTATTCGATTAAAACCCTATGTAAACAGATTCGAGAACTCCGCAACCTCTATGGACGAAAATTCGCCATTGTGGTGGTTGCAGAAGGGGCAAAAACCGCCGACGGGGAAAGTCGATATTATAAAGATGCCCTCGGAGAAGTGCGACTGCGGGGAATTGAGGAATATATTGCCACGGAAATTGAAAATAATATTGGGGTAGAAGCGCGAGTGACTGTCCTGGGTCATGTTCAACGGGGTGGAGCGCCTTCAGCCTTGGATCGATTAATTGGAACAGCCTTCGGAAAAGTAGCTGTAGATTTAATTGCGGAGGAAAAATATGGCGTGATGGTGGCTTGGAAAAACAACACTGTCGCCACCGTTCCCCTGGCGCGGGTGTTTGCAGATAGCCCCCGACTGCTCAATCCTAACGGATTTTGGGTAGAAACCGCTAGATCCCTGGGAATTTATGTCGGTGAAGAAGTCGATTGTAGTGAGGATGGTTCAGGGATCTCAAATCTCAATGGTTTGAAACCCTCTGAATTAGAAGTGATGAATCAGATTAATTAAGTTTAAAGAGAATGTTTCATCCGACGTAAACGATCTGAATAACTCTTGAGAACTTCTAAGGCAAACATGGGCGTTTGCTGAACTGCAAACAAAAATCGAGATTGATCCATAATTGCTAAAAGACAATCGGTTTTAGCAATAGCAGTAGACGCTCGTGTTCTATCGGGTTGAACTAAGGCTCCTTCCCCAAATACATCTCCCGCAATCAAGGTTTCTACGACTTTCCCATTCACCCATAATTCAATTTCACCTTGGAGGATGCCAAACATGACATCCCCCAATTTTCCCTCTTCAAAAATAACTTGACCTGCGGCATAGTGTTGTTCGGGTTGTTTAACAAACAGTTTGACGGTTTCGGCGGGTTGCAGCATTGAATTGAAACTCCCATTCAGTGAAAATAGAGATTCTTATTAATTTTTCCTTAATAATATCCCAATTCCATCAATGTTTTTTCGTTAAAATCAACCGCCCAGCGATCGCTGTTGAATTGAACTAAAACTGGGGTTTCTTTTTTAATTAAAATTCAAAACCTCAGAAACCTTCAAGTCTAGTTGGCTAAATCCAGGCGATCGCACTAAATCATCGTTACTAAAATTACCTACCGTTGTATAAACATTAGCCACCAGTTCTAATACTAGGATAGTTTGAGTTTGGGGATCAATAATCCAATATTCAGGAATACAACAATCTTGATACTGAATTCTTTTCGCAATGTAGTCCCTCTCTTTTTGTATCTCTCCAGGACTAACTATTTCCATAACCAACAGAGGCGGTGCCATGTTCAGACGAATCGTGTTACGCTTTGATAGTTGTTGAATATGTTCCTCTCGGATAATAGTAAAATCAGGATAGCGGTTTTTGGGTTCGCCTCTGACTTCTAGTTCCAGCCCGTGTCCTCGGACTCTACGATAACCTACAAGCAGGGAAAACTTAAGAAATAAGAAATTAGCAATTTCAACATTAAACCCTGATTCTGGCGGCACTTCTATCAATTCTCCATTAAATAGTTCATAGAGTTTTTCCGAATTATCGTCATATATTAGGTATTCTTCAAAGGTTTCAAAGCGAGGTTTAATGGTTAGCATCTCATGTCGATTCTCTGAACGTTTAACCCATTATAGCTTAACTCAATAGCATCCTGTTTTTCTATCACTAGGGAACAGCTTAGGAGACTATTGTGTCATTGTAAGGATATAATAACAAGTATAAAAGAACTCGAACAATTAGAACAAGGAAATGAATAATGAAATATAGTATTTTAATTCAGTGGTCTGAAGAAGATCAAGCTTATATTGCTAGTTTACCGGAGTGGGGAGAATATGCGCGGACTCACGGCGAAACCTATGAAGAAGCACTAGAAAATGCGAAGGAAGTTTTAGAAGATTTAGTGTATGGTTATGAGCAAATAGGGAAAATTTTGCCAAAACCAAAGACATTACAGGTCGCTTGAAACCGATTGTCAGCTATTTTATAATCATAGCAAACCCAAGGAGAAGAACCCAACCCGATGCTACTAGGGTAGTAAGCTGTTGGTGGAACAGGCTTCTAGCCTGTTGACTGGTTGACGGGTGACGGGCAAGATGCCCATCCCACATTTTATATTTAATACAAAAGAAACTGCGATTTACAAACAGTTGTCAAGATTAACTGATCGCAAACCCTAAAAACCTGTTTAGATGTCAATTTTAATGGGTGAAAAGTTGGGTTAATCGGCAAAATAATTAAAATAGAGGTAAGTTTAAAATAAATTCGGGTAAGACATTTTCTCCTGATAAAGTTGTGGGTAATTGGACAACTTCAAGAGGTTGATGAAGACGATAAATTTCTACTTGTTGTGCTTGAGGATTAATTAACCAACCTAAGCGCAAACCACTGTTAAGATATTCCTGCATTTTTGCTTGAAGTTGGGTTAGGGAGTCAGTACGAGAACGTAATTCAATTACAAAATCAGGACATAAGGGGGGGAATTTTTCTTGTTCTTCTGCTGTTAGTAATTCCCAACGTTCCTTCGCAACCCAAGCCACATCAGGAGAGCGATCGCCACCATTCGGTAAACGAAAGATAGTAGAAGAACTAAACACTTTTCCGAGTTGAGTTTGACGATTCCAAATGACTAAATCAGCATTCAAATCTGATTCTCGATTACCACTGACTCCACCAACGGGGGGCATAATTATCAATTCTCCTTTAGCGGTTCTTTCCAACTGCCAATTTTCATTATCTTGGCAAAGTTGATAAAATTGATCGTTGCTTAAGGTAACATTTTTGAAACTTAAAATAATAGGTTCTGAAGTAATCATTTTGCCCTCCCAATACTAGGGGATACATAATAATCGTTTTATTGTACTGATTTTTAATAAAATTACCTATAATTTATATATTATAGCATCTAGTTACATTATCTGCAAGAAGTGATAATTATAAACTTGGGTTATGGTAATTTTTGTGATAATTCTTAACCCCCTAGTCCCTAGTAACATTTTATTTAAAAAAGTGCTATTCCTTGTGACCCTAAAGAAGTAGAAGAATAGGAGAGAATATCAAAGAATTGAGATTGCACCCTGCTTAATTTTAGCAATCTGCTAAAACAATAATCCGATCTTGAGGGGAAAATTTTACCCATTCATCTTTCTTTGGATTCAGTACAACCCCATAACCTCTCGCTAAATTTTGAGCATCCTTTAAACAGCGATAACCAATGGCTGATTCTCCCCGTTGTTTCGCCGCTTCAACAACAGTATAAAAATTAATCGGTTCGTTAATCTTGACATAATCGACGACGGGTTTGAGGTAAATTTCTGACCCTTCAGGACTAAATAATTCGGCAAATACAGCATTCAAGCTTTTCTGTTCTGCAACTTGGGCTAACATCCGACTAATAATTTGTTCGGTAATTACAAAATCATCGGGACGCGCTACCTGAGCTAAGGCTTGATTGCGGGTATCTAACATTTCAGTTACAATCTGTAGGTTAGGATTTTTGCGATCAGCAATATCTCGAAGATAGAGTAAGGTAATTAACGTTTGAGCATCCGCTTCTTCCGGGTCTAAATCAGGATTAGACAACACAATAACATGGTGATATTTTTCTAAACTAAGAGACTCTAAAACGTTCCGTTCTGTGATTGATCCTTGATAATAATGGAGGGTTTGTTGTTGCAAATTCAAGGTCTTTAAACAGTCGATGATGTCAGTTTCAGGGAAGGGTGAAACTAGAGTTACACTGGAGTTGCTGGCAACGTATTGATCGAGTTGAAGCACAATCCGAGGAATCCGATCATTCCATCCTAAAATTAACGTATGTTCAGGCGTTGCGATCGCTGTTTTTTGGGTGAGTTGAATACCCTGGTGATTAATCGCAGATTTTGAAACACCAGATAAACGAATTGTGCTATCATCTTCACTTAAAAGCACTAATTTTTCTCCGGGTTGCAAAATTCTCTCAATTGACGGATTGAGTTGAATTGTTCCATCCGCTAATTGCATTCCTATCAGCGCAGAATCTTTATAAGCGAGGAGAATATCTCCATAAAATTGTCCCTGTAAAGAAGGTTCTTCGTGAATATAAATTTCCACCCCGGTAAAATCCAATAATTCCAAATAAACAATTGATAAACCTGATTGGCGACAGGTTTGAACAATAATCCGGGAAATTAAATCCTGAGTGAGTAATCCTTCAATTTCATCCTGTCCAATCAGTTGAATAATATCGAGGGTATTAATGTCTTGAACTTGTGCTACAATATGATAGGGTTGAGACTCTAACCGAGGTAAATTTTTAATCGCTAAAAGAATCTTAATTAAATTAATATCTGATTTGGCGGGAGACTCATTTAAAATAATAATTGAGCGGGCTGCCTGAATATTCACCATGCCTAAATCAGCTAAATTACTGGGATTTCCCGTGCGACACACCAGGCGAACTTGACGCAATTTCCCTAACTGATCATACAGATGATCTTCCATCTGAACTTTATCTTCAGGACTGAGAATCACAATGCAAGTATCTGAACGATTAGCATTTGCTAAAATCAGTTGATTAATTAACGTGATAATTTGTAATGACCAACCGAGGATCACAATATGATCTGTTTCAATTACCCGTGAACGTCCCTTCCGTAGGTCTTCTAACTTAATATCAATGCCACTACTGAGTACACCAATGAGGGTACTAATAATAAAGATGCCCCCAAAGGTAACAAATAACATCGCCAGACGAAATGACCAACCTTCGTCTCCTCCCATGGTTCCTGCGTCCAAGGTACGCATTAAAACAGCCCACATCGCCTCAAAAGGATTCAACCCTGTATCGCCTTGGGGTGCAATTCTGGCGAGACTGACTAAAAATCCCATGAGCACAATAAAGGCTAAGGACACTAATGCTAAACCACTGACTAAAGCAATGGTTCCTTTTGACATGAAATTATCAAATCTGTAGCGAAACTGCTCTGCAAACGTAATCTTACTCATTCGGTTATGATCTCCTCTGGAAATGTCAAATTAGCGGGTTAAACTGGGTACAAAACTTAAAATTAATCATATCCTAAACCGGATGAATCTGCCAAATATTCTCAGAGTAGGTTTGGACAATTGCATCGGAAGAAAAACGACCTAAACGCGCCACATTTAAAATTGACATTCGCGTCCACTTTTCCCAATCTCGATAGGTTTTGCTAACTTGATCTTGACAATCTATATAGGATTGATAATCCGCAAACAGCATATATTCATCATGGTATAATAAGGCATCAATTAAGGTTTTAAATAAATTGGGATCGTCTTGGGAAAAATAACCCGATGCAATTTGATCAATACATTGTCGTAGATTTTCATTCCCATGATAATAACTCCAAGGATTATAACCTTTGGCTTTTAATGCTTCTGTTTCGGGTAAATTTAAGCCAAAATCAAATAAATTTTCTTCCCCCACAGCATGGCGTAATTCTGCACTAGCACCATCTACAATTCCCATTGTTAAGGCACCATTGAGAGCAGGTTTCAAAATTGCCAGTCCTCCCGCTTTTTTACCCGCCATTGCTAAATGTTCAGATACATCGGCGGCTGGATAAATACGTTGACTTAAGGTTATATTAACATTGGGAATAAATACGACTTTTAAGCGATCGCCAATGATCGAATCTGAATTCACCACTTGACCCACCGCATGGATTAATTTAATCATTAATTTTCCCATGACATAACCGGGGGCAGTTTTTCCTCCAAAAATAAAGGTTTGAGGAACATAATCCCCGTTAGGATTGTTCCGAATGCGGTTATAAAGGGTAATAATCTTCAAAATATTAAGATGTTGGCGTTTATATTCTTGAATCCGTTCTATTTGAATATCAAAAATAGAATCAGGATTAACTTTTATTCCACAATTTTCTTCAATATAATTTGCAAGTTGTTGTTTGTTTTCTTGTTTAATATTACGCCAAGCCAATCGGAATTCGGGTTGATCTAATTCTGCTTCTAAGCGATGCAAGTTTGTTAAGTTTTTAATCCAGCTATTGCCAATTTTAGAAGTGATTAAGTGGGTTAAATTGGGATTAGCTAAGACCAACCAACGCCTGGGGGTAATTCCACTGCTAATTGTTCTAAATTTTTCCGGTGATAATTCATAGAAATCAGGAATAATGGCTTGTTGCAATCGTTTAGTTTGCCAGTTAGAAATCCCATTAATGGCATAACTTCCCACACAAGCTAAATGAGTCATCCGTACATATCGTTCTCCCGTTTCATCAATTAAAGATAATCGGGCTAATTTGCCAAAGTCTGCCGGATATTGGCTGCGAATATTAATTAAAAACCGATTATTAATTTCATAGATAATTTCTAAGTGACGGGGTAATAAACTTCCTAATAATCCAATCGGCCATTTCTCTTGAAGTTCGGGTAATAGTGTGGGGTTAACATAGGTAAAAGTTTGTCGGGTAATTGACCAAGCTTGTTCCCACTCTAAACCATATTCATCAATCAATAATCGCATTAATTCTGCAATAGCGATCGCACTGGGAGTATCATGAAGTTGAACCGTATAATCCTGATCAAAAGTATCTAACGTCTTTTCCGTTGCTAAATGATACCGAATCATATCTTGCAGGGAACAGGACACAAAAAAGAATTGTTGTTCTAAACGTAGTTGTTTTTCTTGAATCGGTTCATCATGGGGATATAAGACTTTTGTGAGTAATTCCACATAGGGTTTTCCCTGAACTGTTCCATAATAATCCCCGATATTAAAATCTTGATAATTCAGGGAAACAATGGGTTCTGCTTTCCATAATCGTAAGGTATTAATCCGATGGCTTTGATAACCGGAAATCGGGGTATCATAAGGAACACCTTTAATCCGACGAGGGGATATCCAACGCACTCGATAGCGTCCTTGCTCATCATAATAAGCTTCCGTATGACCCCCTAATTTAACTTCTACCATTGCTTCTGGACGAGCAATTTCCCAAGGATTTCCATAACGTAACCATTTATCGACTTTTTCGACTTGCCAACCTTGATGAATTTCTTGATCAAAAACGCCAAATTCATAGCGAATTCCATAGGCAATAGCCGGAAGATTTAAGGTAGAAAGAGAGTCTAATTGATCTATGGGTAATTGGGAAACATTTCCATAGCCTAAACTGGGTTGAATTTCTTGATCAATTAAGTCTTGTAATTTTAAATTAAAGGCTTCTAAGCTTTGTTGTAGCGGTTCCCACAAATTGAAATTAATCAGATGATTAGCGAGATGACATCCTAATGCGTATTCTGTCGAAAAATAACAAACTCGTTTAATCTTGTTTTGAGCATCCTGTTGAATCGTTTTCACCCAATCAGGCATTAATAATTGTCGAATTGTATAGGCTAATGCTTGATATAATTCTTGAGGGGTGGCTGTTGTAGGTAATTGACCTTGAAGATAGAGAAGATTTGCAGCAAAGTTTCGTTGCAAATCATCTAAAGAGCCTAGCCTTTCAGGATCATCGGCTATTAGATCGTTTAAAATAGAATCGGGAATCGAGGGACTCATCTTGAGATTTAAGTATAGATTTCATAATAATAAAACTTTATGGCGCATCAGTCATCCGTAAAATTACTAAAAAATCGGTTTAAAGCCTGATCTTTCTGGCAATATGTAGAGACGTTTCATGAAACGTCTCTACAACATTTTGAGGGTTTTGGATATTTAAACCGTTGCTAAATGGAACGATACTCCCAGTCCAGCCGCCATTTCTTCGGCGGTAATTTGACCATCATTATCTTGATCCAGAGCATCAAAGACAGCATCGGTTCCTGACCATTCTTCACGGGTAATATAACCATCTCCATCTAAATCATAGGCGCGGAAAATATCTTCCGCCGCATGACTAATCACTTCTTCCCCTTCAATTCTAGCTAATCGATCTGCTAAGAATTTTTCCAACGCTTCTAAGGCTTTAGAAAACCCTTTAATTCCTTCTTCTAATTTTTCCGAAGCCATTTTATCTTCGGCGTGCATTCGGTTAAAAGTGTCTTGATCAATGGAGATTTTTTCCATCTCAAAAGTTGTAGCAGTTTCGGGATTAAGTTTGCGAGGTAACTCACCCACTGTAGATTGTAATTCTTCTAATAAAGCTGGAGAAATCGTCAGTAAATCACAACCTGCTAACTCGGTAATTTCCCCAATATTGCGGAAACTAGCCCCCATGACTTCTGTTTGATAACCGAATTTTTTATAATAGTTATAAATTCGGGTGACAGATAACACACCGGGGTCTTCCTCTGGGGGGTAGGAATCTCGTCCACTTTCTTTTTTATACCAATCTAAAATCCGCCCCACAAACGGAGAAATTAAAGTTGCTCCCGCTTCGGCACAGGCGATCGCTTGATGAATCCCAAACAATAGGGTTAAATTACAATGAATCCCTTCTTTTTCCAAAACTTCTGCGGCTTTAATTCCTTCCCAAGTAGAGGCAATTTTAATTAAAATGCGATCGCGAGAAATGCCATTGGCTTCATATTGTTCAATTAAATAACGACCTTTAGCAATGGTGGCTTCCGTATCATAGGATAACCGAGCATCTACTTCCGTTGACACCCGCCCTGGAATAATTTCTAATATTTTTAAGCCAAAGGCAACGGCTAATCGTTCAAAAGCTAAAGTGGCAACTTCTGAAGGGGAAGCACTTTTCCCTAACTCCTGACGTGCTTTTTTGAGGGTATTATCCACAATTTCCTCATATTGAGGCATTTGGGCAGCGGCGGTAATTAAGGAAGGGTTGGTGGTTGCATCTCTGGGGGTATACATTTCAATGGCTTGGATATCTCCCGTATCCGCCACTACAACGGTCATTTCGCGTAGTTGTTCGAGTAGAGTCTGTCCCATTGTTTTCCGTCCTCTATAATTAGGTCGTTAACCGTTAACGGTCGGCTATTTTAATATAAATGCTAAAGTAAAGTATATCAAATCTAATTTTTTTGACACTCTACTAAATGCTTTAATTTTGATACAATCTTAACAATTATGATCAAAATTTCTATGATTATAAACGATTATAAAAACTCTAAGGCTAATCTTTATAAAAAAATTAGAATTGTTAAAAATCGGGTGCGTCAGCTTTGTTTTACGCACCCTTAAAGCAATTTTAGCTAATTTTACCTAGGGTACAGAATCGAATTCAAACAGTGGATTAAACCGTCACGCCTCGGTTCGTGAGAACTTCCTGTAATTGGGCTTCTTCATCTTTACTCAGGGAGGTTCTTAATACTTTCCCCCCATAGGGTGCGACTTCTTCTAACACTTTATCGGGGGTGACTTTCCGCACTAAAACAAACAGCGCAGAGGTTCCGGGTTGCATTGTTTCCCCCAAAGACTTCATAAAGTTATCATCAACACCAATATCACTTAATGCGCCACTAGCAGCCCCAGCAGCAGCACCAACAGCAGCCCCTAAAACTGGACTCAGGAATAAAGTTCCAATTAATAAACCCCAAAACCCACCACTGACCGCACCAGCCGTTGTTAAGTCAACAGCCTGTTTGAGTTTAACTTTCCCTTCAGCATTCTTAACGACAACCGCCGCGTCTTCTAATTCGATTAAATGTTCTTTTTGTAATTTAATCAAGGTTAGACGCACTTCTTCGGCTTTGTATTCGTCATCGTAAGCGATCGCAATTAAGTCACTCATGGTAAAACAATAATAAAATTAGTCTTTAAGACTTTAGCACACAATCGCTTTTTTGCCCCCCAACAAATATTAATTTACCATCTTTCTTAAGGAATATTTAATCAATTTCACCTCTCAGTTAGAAAAATTCTATAACCTCAGAAACCCAGTTTCTACCAGAAACCGGGTTTCTCTGTCTCTCAATTGAGAATTAGGCTTGAATTACAAATTGAGTTGCTGTTAAGACAGGTTTAGTGGTTAAGGTTAAGAATTGAGCACCTGTGCCAAAACCTGCGGCTGTGCCGTTTTGATTGTAGAATAATCCGCCCGTCGCGGTATTATAAACAATATCGGCGGCACTGGTAGCAGCGAGAGCATCCGTTGTTACCTTAGCAAATTCAGTAGCAACAGAAAACCCAGTTCCCGCAATACTGCTAATACTGGTAAAGGTGGTTTTATCTAATACAATCAGATCCCCTTGGGCTATGGTAAAATCGGTAATAGAATCCACACCTACCGCAGTAGTCGTAAAGGCTGCATTAGTATTATAGATAAATTTATCCGCACCGAGTCCACCCGTCAGGGTATCATTAGCAGCATCTCCACTGAGGGAGTCGTTGCCATCACCACCTAATAATTGGTCAGCGCCACTACTCCCAATCAAGTTATCATTTCCGGTACTGCCATTGAGAATATTATTAGCGGTATTTCCGGTAATAATATTAGCTAAAGCGTTACCAGTACCATTAATAGCAGTAGTTCCGGTTAAGGTCAGGTTTTCCACTTCCACAGGTAAGGTATAGGTGACAGAAGATTGGACTAAATCTGTTCCTCCACTAGCTAATTCTGTAACGATATCTCCAGCATTATCAACAACATAAGTATCGTTTCCTGTACTACCTTGAAGTTGGTCGGCTCCGGTACTGGGGGACTTAGTGCGGGTATACAGAAACCGGGTTTCTAAAGTTTTCTTGATTTCTAACAACAAATCTACCAGAGAAACCCGGTTTCTAACAACTTACTGCTAACTCACAGAAACCGGGTTTCTGAAGTTTTCTTGATTTATCGCACCAAATTTACCAGAGAAACCCGGTTTCTAACAACTTAGTGCTGACTCACAGAAACCGGGTTTCTGAAGTTTTCTTGATTTATCGCACCAAATTTACCAGAGAAACCCGGTTTCTAACAACTTAGTGCTAACTCACAGAAACCGGGTTTCTGAAGTTTTCTTGATTTGTGACAACAAATTTACCAGAGAAACCCGGTTTCTAGGAAGTGATTTAAATCCCTGCTCCATTCAGAAATTCTTCAATAATTTCGTTAGCCTGAATATTAGCGATCGCACCTTGTTGCGAGCTATCTGGAACGTCCGTCACAGAATTTAAAGCCTTTAAACTAGCTAATTCCTGTTCTAAAAGTTTAATTCGTTCAAACAAATTCCGAATCACTGTAGCTTCAGGATCAGGTAAATGATCGGATAATTGTAAATCATCCGTTTCTTTAGAATTGCGAGTAATGCGCCCCGGAACACCGACAACGGTAGAATGACTGGGAACATCTCTTAAAACCACCGAACCCGCACCAATGCGAACATGATCCCCAATATAAATATTACCTAATAATTTAGCACCTGCTCCCACCATAACGTGATGACCTAACGTGGGATGTCGTTTGCCTTTTTCCTTCCCCGTTCCGCCTAAAGTTGCCCCTTGATAAATTAAAGCATAATCTCCAACAATTGCAGTTTCTCCAATCACAACTCCCATGCCATGATCAATAAAAACTCCTTTACCAATCTTAGCACCGGGATGAATTTCAATCCCTGTAAACCAACGGCTCAGATGAGAGAGAAAACGGGGTAAAAATGGAATCCTCCAACGATACAATTGATGGGCAATTCGATGCCACCAAATCGCTTGTAATCCAGGGTAACAAAATAGGATCTCTAACCAATTGCGGGCAGCCGGATCACGTTGGGAAATGGTTTGTAAATCTTCCAAAAACATCTGAAAAGCATTGGCTTTATTGGGCAAGCTATCAGAATGTTGGCTGGGAATTGCAGAGGTTTTTTGAGGGGTATTGAGCAAACTGGAATTAGACATAATAGCGGTTTTTCGGTAGGTGAGGTACAGGGATCTTTTTGAAAAAATCTCAAAGATACAAAGACACTAAGAATGACTCAGGGGGGATTTAATATAAAATCCCATTGTAGATACTACAGATGATCCCTCCTAACCCCCCTGTAGAGACGTTGCATGCAACGTCTCTACAGGGGGGATTTGTAGCAAACATTTAGGGATTTCATATAAGATTGATTGGATTTTTTAGGGAAAATAATTCTGTTTTTAACAAGAGGAAAAATTTCAAAATCCCCCTAAAAAAGGGGGATCGAATCCTACAAGGGTTTAACGAAATCTAAGAGTTTGTAAAACCTCTATTAAAGTGTCAATTTCTGCACAAGTGTTATAAAACGCTAGAGAGGGTCGAACTGTACCCGTTAAACCATAACGCTGCATTGTCGGTTGGGCGCAATGATGACCTGCACGAACGGCAATACCTTCTTGAGCAAGGCGTTGACCCACTTGTTCCACCGGAATGTCATCGAAAATAAACGATAACACACTGACTTTATGGGGGGAAGTGCCAATTTGACGCAAACCCGGTATTTCCGCTAGGCGTTTTGTGGCATAACAGGTGAGCTTGTGTTCATACTGCTCAATATTGTGCATTCCCAGGCGGGTAATATAGTCAATGGCTGCCCCTAGTCCCACCGCATCCGCAATATTGGGAGTTCCGGCTTCAAATTTAGCTGGGGGGTCGCTGTAAACCGTCTTTTCAAAGCTAACACTGCGAATCATACTCCCCCCACCTTGCCAAGGAGGAAGATCTTCTAAAATTTCCCGTTTGACATACAGTGCTCCAATACCTGTCGGTGCAAACAGTTTATGACCAGACAGGGTATAAAAATCACAATTGATCTCTTGAACATTGACAGGAAAATGAGAAACCGCTTGGGCACCATCCACCAGCACCGGAACACCATGACGGTGTGCCACTTCAGTCATTTCCCGCACGGGGAGAACCGTTCCCAAGGCGTTAGAGACTTGAGTAATTCCCACTAAACGAGTTCGAGGGCTGAGGAGTTGAGCATATTCTTCAAGGAGAATCTCACCGCGATCGCTCACCGGAATCACTTTAATGATAGCACCCGTTTGTTGGGCTAACATCTGCCAAGGAACGATATTGGCGTGATGTTCCAGGGTGGAAAGCAGAATTTCATCCCCTTCACCAATGTGTTTGCGACCGTAGGTTTGAGCCACTAAATTGATCGCTTCCGTTGTCCCCCGCACAAAGATAATCTCGGAGGCTGAACTCGCTCCTAAAAACCGTTGTACCTTCTCTCTGGCGGATTCATAGGCATCCGTTGCCCTTGCGGCTAAGGTGTGAGCACCTCGGTGAATATTAGAGTTGTCTCGCTGATAGAACCGCGATAAACTATCAATAACGCTTTGTGGCTTTTGAGTGGTTGCAGCGTTATCCATCCAGATCAGGGGTTTGCCGTTGACGTTTTGGTGCAAGATTGGGAAGTCTTTGCGAATTGCCTGAACATCAAAGGGTTCCCCTGATTCTAACCCCAGGTTTTCTACCGTTGGGGAAGAGAGAAAATAAAAAGACGGTTGAGAGGGTTCCTGGACTGGAAGCGAATTATCCTGAATCTCTGTAAATACCTGTTTCCAATCCAAGTCGCTAATCGGTGGATTGGCAGTATTTGGAATTCCAGGATCAGGTTGAGCGATCGCCAACAAAGAAGGAATCTCAGTTAAATACTCTTTAGGAACCGGATTGAAGGCTTCAGAAGTAACATCCGATGTCTGCGGTTGTGATCCCAAGGATGGACTGAGGGATTCTGGCTGGGTCAAGGCTTGTTTGAAACTGGTTTCGAGTTGAGTCGGTAACAGCGTCGCTACAAACTGTTGCGCCATGCGGGTTAAGGCTTCTTCCGTTAACACTTGGCTGGGTGCTGCACTTCCCAGGAATACGACTCCACCAACATCTGATCCTCTGCTGTCCGGTTGGGGTAGGGGCGGATGGGTAGGCATTGCGGACTGAGGGGGAGTCACAGGGGCAATATTGTTTTCACCAGGTAAGGCGGTATAAAACTGATTTGCCAAGGTTGCCACCCTAAGAACATCAAACGGATGATCGAGGTTTTTGCCGTTAGACTCTGGCATATTGATAGTCATGGTAGTATCCTACTTCGACGTTTTCCAGAACAGCGACCGCATCATCGGTTAAGACCGCGCAGGAGAAATAGAGGGTTAACAGATAAGACGCTAAGGACTGAGAATCAATACCCATAAACCGCACGGATAAACTGGGGAGTTGTTCACCCGGAATACCGACTTTATGCAAACCGACGACCCCTTGTTCTTTTTCACCCACTCGCACTAACAGAATATTGGTTTTACCGGGGCCTTGGAGGTTGCCATTGTAGCCTTTGATTTCTAATTTATCGCAGGGAACTAAAGGCACACCTCGCCAAGTGATGAAGGGTGATCCAAATATATTAATGCTCACAGGTGGCACACCCCGACGAGTGCATTCCCGCCCAAAGGCTGCGATCGCACGGGGATGAGCTAAGAAGAAGGCGGGTTTTTTCCAAACCCGGGTTAACAGTTCATCCAGGTCATCGGGAGTGGGGACATCATAGCGAGGTTGAACCCGCATTAAGGGCGAAATCGAGTTGAGTAAGCCAAAGTTAGGGTTATTAATGATTTCCCATTCTTGACGTTCTTTTAAGTTTTCGACCGTCAGGCGAATTTGTTCGCGGAGTTGATCAATGGGTTCGTTATAAATATCGGTGACATGGGTATGAACCCGCAGGATATTCTGAACTAGGCTGAGATCATATTCTCGCGGTTCAATTTCATAGTCAATATAGGAGGCGGGAAGTTCAATTTCTCCTTGATAATCAGTGACAACGGGAATTTTTTCTTCCCCATAAAGATTAACAACGGATTTTAACCGGCTTTGTTCTTCAATCGCCTTTTGTAAACTTAATCGAATGTCAGGGGACTGACTCAGAATTTCGTCAAAGCAGGGTTTGGAAAGCGCCAGTAAGCGGCAAGGAGTGAGGGTACGAATTGTGGAATGACTGATTACTTCTGGAGCTAAACCCACCGCCCCAAAGTAGTCTCCGCTTCCGAGTACCGCAACTCGCAGATTTTCCCCTTCATCGCCAGAGGTGGAAACTTCTAATTTTCCTTCAACAACAATATAGAATTTTTCCCCCGGCTGACCTTGTTGGATAATGGTTTCACCAATATTAAAGGATTCACTTTGGAAACGATTGGCGATCGCAGTTGCATCCGATGGATCAAGGACAGATAACATTGGAATAGTGCGTAATTCTTCAGGGGAAATACTGGAATGTCCGTTATTATTATTAACCCGAACTTTAGGACTGGGTTTGAGAACAACTTTTGTACGATTGACCCGATAAGTCCCTGATTGTACCTGTACCCAAGGCAGAAAATGTAATAGCCACCGAGGGGTAATTCCGGCCATTTGAGGCACGGTATTTGTGGTGATGGCTAGATTGCGAGCGGCTTTTGTATCGATGCTTTGCCGTTGACGAGTTTCATTTCTGTTGATTGTTACCATACGAATTCACTCTTTTTTGAATAGAAAAAGTTTCCAAAGCTTTACCTATCACCTAATGTTTTTAGGTGTTTTTTCGTTTAGAAGCTTCTTCTTTATTTTTTCTGACAACTAACAGCTTATAACGAATAATCAGAATCTTTAATCACTATTATCTATGAATAAAAATCCAATCATTCACAGCCTTTATTGACACAAATATATTAAAAAAAGTTACAATTGTATCCAGGGCTGCAAACAGCCACAGCATCAGCTTTTTAGGCATTAAAAATCGACGATTTAACGGGGTCTAACCTCTATCTGGGGTCACTTTTTACTTCATCCCTAGCGGATTATGATAGTTTTTCAGGAGCCAATATCCCTACTATAATTCGTCATTAAAAGCAAATTTCTCAAGAATTTCTTAAGGGTTAGAGATACAAACTCAACTCTCTCTCGTTTAAAAGTAAGGATAGTAACTGGGAAGTTGAGTCAAATTCAGATTAAAATTAAAAAAGCTAGATATTATTTTATTCTTTATAAAAATATGATAATCAATTCTGACGAGAAGCTCAAATCTGAGCAAAAAAATTCTTTCTTAATTCGGGTTGAAAACTTACAAAAATACTTTCCCGTGATGCAAGGAATTTTGCTACAACGTCAAGTTGGCGCAATTAAAGCTGTTGATGGCGTTACGTTTAATATTCAACGGGGAGAAACCTTAAGTTTAGTCGGGGAGTCGGGGTGTGGAAAAAGTACAACCGGACGACTAATTTTACAACTCACTCGTCCAACTGATGGAAAAATTTACTTTGAAAATACCGACTTAACTGGTTTAACCGAGAAAGAATTGCATCCCTTTCGCCGACGAATGCAAATGATATTTCAAGATCCCTATTCTTCTTTAAATCCTCGAATGACCGTTGGTAAAATTATTAGTGAACCTTTAATTATTCATCAATTAGCAGATTCAAAAACTGCCCAAAATCGCGTTAAAGAATTATTAGAATTAGTGGGATTAAATTCTGATGTAATGAATCGTTATCCCCATGAATTTTCCGGGGGACAACAACAACGCATTGGCATTGCCAGAGCCTTAGCCATGAATCCTGATTTTATTGTTTGTGATGAACCCATTGCTGCCTTGGATGTTTCTATTCAAGCACAAGTCATTAATTTAATGCAAAATTTACAGAAAACTCTAGGATTAACTTATCTTTTTATTGCCCATGATTTAAGTGTAGTTCGTCATATTTCTGACCGAATTGCGGTGATGTATTTAGGGAAAATAGTAGAAATTTCAGATCGGATTTCCTTGTATGAAAATCCCCTCCATCCCTATACTCAAGCTTTATTATCCGCCGTTCCCATTCCAGATCCCGAATTAGAAGCCAAACGACAACGCATTTTATTAACCGGGGAAGTTCCTAGCCCGATGAACCCTCCAACGGGATGCCGATTTTGTAGTCGTTGTCCTTATGTTATCGAACAATGCCGCATTGAAGAACCTCTCTTAAAAGATATAGGTTCAAACCATTCCGTTGCTTGCCATTTGGTCAACATTCCCTGTCCCCCATTCGTAATTCGTAATTCGTAATTCGTAATTCCCTGTTCCCTCCTCCCTAAAATTTAACGAAATTTGTTCTGTGTGATGCAGTCAAAAAGGGACTTAGACGCTACCCTCATAGGAGTAGTGCCTTTAAGTTAAGTAGATTCGGTCTTAGGGGGGATAGTCATTATTTTTAAGAAATGTTAAACTTCTTAACATATAATTGAGTTATGTTAAGTGTGTAACTGCAAGCTTGGGTTACAGTCCTTAACATTGGAAAAATCCCAGGTTGTAACACCTAGGCTAACCGTCCGTACTTTAGACGAAAGAATTGCATCAAAACCTGCTTGCTGTTCTTTCGCGCTTCGAGTAGGGGCTTGACGTATCAAACCTTTATAGGTTAAAGGTATCCAGCCGGAGATGAGCCATGAAAACTGCTAAAATCTCAGACACAGACTCTGTACGCGCTTATCTACGAGAAATTGGTCGTGTTCCCCTGCTAACCCATGAGCAAGAAATTCTCTACGGCAAACAAGTTCAACGCTTGAGTGTCGTTCAAGATGAATGGGAATACTTAGCGACCCGTTTAGGTCGAGCGCCCAGCCCAGCAGAATGGGCAGAGGCTGTGGGGCTCTCAGAAGCCGAATTAGAACGAGTGCTAGAACAAGGCCAAAGTGCGAAACGTAAAATGGTGGAAGCCAATTTGCGTCTGGTGGTATCCGTTGCTAAAAAGTACATCAAGCGCAATGTAGACTTGCTGGACTTAATTCAAGAAGGGACTATTGGGATGCAACGTGGCGTTGAAAAATTTGATCCCACCAAAGGATATCGCTTTTCCACCTATGCTTATTGGTGGATTCGTCAAGCGATTACCCGTGCGATCGCTGAAAAAGGCCGTACCATTCGCCTGCCGATTCATATTACGGAAAAACTCAATAAAATCAAAAAAGCTCAACGTCAATTGGCTCAAAAATTAGGACGAGCCGCTACCATGGGCGAACTCGCGGCGGAACTGGAAATCACTCCCCGACAAATCCGAGAATATTTAGAACACGCTCGTCTGCCCCTGTCCCTGGATCTGCGGGTGGGGGATAACCAAGATACGGAGTTAGGGGATCTTTTAGAAGATACGGGAGCATCTCCCGAAGATTTTGCCCTGCAATCTTCCTTACGCACGGATTTGGAAGTGATGATGGCCGATCTCACGGAACAACAGCGTCAGGTGTTATCCTTGCGATTTGGTTTGGAAGATGGGCAAAGTTTAACCCTAGCTAAAATTGGCGATCGCCTAAATATTAGTCGAGAACGAGTTCGACAAATTGAACGAGAAGCTTTAACAAAACTCCGAAAACGTAAAAAAGATATTGACGACTATATGGCGAGTTAAACAACGAGTGATCCCTCTGCGGTGACACTTATTAAAGCAGTAGAGATGTTTATCTAAAACGTCTCTACATCCTGCTAGATTAGAGTAAGAAATCACTGGAGTTGAAAATCAACTTAATTGATCAGATTAAGAGCCGTTTCAACTTTTGCATAAGGGAGAGAAAGGCATGAGCGACGCATCCAATCGAAATTCGGAGTTTTTTCAGGAGGAAGGAGGAGAAATTGGGAACTTATTGTGGCAATATGTCCAATCTATGAGTCCCGATACGGTTTCTCAACTGTCTAAACCCAATTCTCCTGAAGTCTTTCAAGTAATGGAACGCAATATTATCGGACTATTAGGAAATTTACCCTCGGAACATTTTGGCATTACCGTCACAACCAGTCGAGAACATTTAGGTCGGCTGTTAGCTTCAGCGATGATCAGTGGCTATTTCCTTCGCAACGCCGAACAACGCATGGCATTTGAACGATCTATTCAAGTGGGTGAAAAAGCTGCTGACGAATCATGAAAACCCTTGATTTTGTTCCATTCCTTGATGATCAAACTTATACAATTTCGGCAGTCTGAACCATGAGTTTGCCGGAATTTGATGTTGTTCAATTAAGGCGATCGCTTCTGAGTTGGTATGCTCAAACCGGGCGGAATTTACCTTGGCGAAAGAGTAGCGATCCCTATAAAATTTGGATTTCTGAAATTATGCTTCAGCAAACCCAAGTCAAAACAGTGATCCCCTATTACCAACGTTGGTTAGAAACATTTCCTACAGTTAAAGACTTAGCTGAAGCGGATTTACAAGCGGTCTTAAAAGTTTGGCAAGGGTTAGGATATTATGCCAGAGCCCGAAATTTGCACGCCTGCGCTCAACAAATTGTGCAAGAATATGATGGGGTTTTTCCGAATCAATTAGAAGCGGTTTTGAGTTTACCGGGTATTGGTCGCACCACCGCCGGAGGTATTCTGAGTTCGGCGTATAATCTTCCGATTTCTGTTTTAGATGGAAACGTTAAACGAGTTTTAGCTCGACTCATGGCGTTATCTGTACCCCCCGGAAAAGCTTTAAAATCTCTGTGGGAGTTATCCGACCAGTTAGTTGATTCTAATCATCCCCGTGAGTTTAATCAAGCCATTATGGACTTAGGAGCTATGGTGTGTACACCCAAAGCTCCCAACTGTTCAGAATGTCCTTGGCAAGGGCATTGTCAAGCTTATTTATTAAACCTTCAATCTGAAATTCCCATGCGTGAAATCTCTCCTCCCTTACCCCATAAAATTATTGGTGTTGCTGTTATTTGGAATGAACAAAAACAAATTTTAATTGATAAACGACCTGCTAAAGGATTATTAGGAGGGTTATGGGAATTTCCAGGGGGAAAATTAGAAGCGGGAGAAACGTTAGAAGAGTGTATTAAACGAGAAATTCAAGAAGAATTAGCAATAGAAATAGAAGTTAAAGATCATTTAATTACCATTGAACACGCTTATACTCATTTTAAGGTCACGTTAAATGTTTATCACTGTCGCTATATGAGTGGAGAACCCCAACCTTTAGAATGTGATGAAATTCGCTGGGTGACTTTAGATGAAATTGAACAATTTCCCTTTCCTAAAGCCAATGAAAAAATTATTGCAGCTTTGAAAAATAATTCTTAAGTCATCAATAATTAGGAGAATTACCCCTATGACTTCTAAAGATCAACTGATTCAAGAACTCGAAAATCTTCCCGATCAACTCATCGATCAAGTCTTAGATTACATTGCTTTTATTAAGTATCGTCATTTTTACAATTAGAGAAGCAACCGGACTTGAGATCAAGTTTAGACGAAAACTGGTGGAATAATTTATCTCAATTTACACCTGATTTTCTCGATGATCGAGAACAACCTAACCTTCTCCCCTAATGTGTTATAATGTCAGGATGAATGATAGACAGCTTAATGATATACAGGTAAAGTAAAGTGAAAACAACTGCCTTTTGTGAAGCTAGAATCAACCCAAATACTACCATAATGGGCGATAATAATTCGTTTACATAAAGATAAACCAATACCATACCCCTCTTGAGCTTCATCTCGTGCTAAACGAAAATGTTCTTGAAAAATGCGATCGCGGTTTTCTTCAGGAATTCCGGGGCCACTATCACAAATACTCACCTGCACTTTTTGACTGGTGCGGTGTAAAACACTAACTTGTAAACTTCCCCCTCTGGGAGTATATTTAATGGCATTATCTAATAAATTAACCACCACTTGTCGAATCCGTTCTTGATCCGCATAAACACAGGGCGTATCATGGGGGATATCTGTTTTTAGATTCAGAGATTTAGATTGAAACTGCGAGTCTAATTCCGTTAAAATTTGGTTCAGAAAAACCGTTAAATCTAACTGATTCGGTTGAATTTGTAAGCGAATATTCGGACTGCTTGCTGTTTGTAGAATATCCGTAATCATCCGATCAATAATATGAATCTGAGCGCGCGCTTGTTGAATTAAACGCACTTTCAAAGCCGCCGTAATTTGATCAGAAGATAAGGTTTCTAAGGCTAAGGAAGTTGCAGTGAGAGGGCTCCGCAGATCATGAGCCAAAATTTCAATAATCCGATCTTTAAACTGTAATTGTTGCTGTAGCAGTTCTTTCTCTTGTTTCAGGCGAAACGTCTCATCACTGAGTTTCATCAGTTCCCCCGCATAAACAACAGAATTTACCGAATTTGTCAGGGGATAAGGGGGAGCCACAGGGGAAGGTAACTGTTCATCCAACTCCAATAACTCCGTCGTTTGTCGCCAACGGGGCCACCAATGTTCAAGTTGAGTCACTAAGTTACTTCCGGCCAAAACCTGCCGAGGTTCAGGGTGAATTTTGATTAACGTGGGGGTAGCAATCAGTTTAAAATGTTCAGCCAGATAGGGCTGTTCACCCACATCAATAATCTGAAGCTCAAATTCATCTTGAGCATTTAACTCCTCTAGGAATTGACGAACTTGCCGAATATGCTCTTGAGAGCTAGGACGTTGATCGACGAACAGAAGAAGTTGTAAGGACACTTCTGGAGACGGAGACTGTTTTTCGGGAAATGCCTGCATGAAATAGGTTTGAAGCAGGAGCGGTAAGCTGTTGTCACTATCGGTGAAAGAGGAAGGATGGTACATGGGCAACTGCTTTTTATCTTATAGTTTAATTTAAGATCTTCTTAAGATTCGATTTTTTTTGGGGATAGGGCAAGTTGGGAGGCCGAGAGAGAGTGGTAGACTATTCGGTGTTTGTTGGTTTTGTCCCTCAACGGTCTTGAGTTTTTGGGGGATAAGATCACCGTTGCAAAAATTTGGGTTGATCCAGAATGTTCCTAAGCTGGCAAAACTGGCAGAAAAATTCAGCATTGAGATGGGTCGTAGGCGTTGCGATCACGTTCTTTTTCCTTTGTTTAGGCTTAACTCTACACCGTTATTTCAGTTTTTACGCCTCTTATGACCAAGGCATTTTTAATCAAGTGTTTTGGAATAGTAGTCACGGACGGTTGTTTCAAAGTTCCCTGTCTTCTGCACTATCCACCAATGTTGTCCACCAGGGAGAGTTCCCCAACGTTAGCTACCATCGTTTAGGACAGCATTTTACTCCAGCATTGTTACTGTGGTTACCCCTGTATGTATTATTCCCCTCCCCAGTCACCCTAACGGTATTACAGGTTACGTTAATCACTGTTGCTGGCTTGGTGTTGTACATTTTGGCGCGTCAATATCTGGAACCTCCTTTAGCCGCATTCATAACGGTCAGCTTTTATGCTGCCAATGCCGTCATCGGCCCCACCCTAAGTAATTTCCATGATATCTGTCAAATTCCATTATTTATGTTTACAGCGCTACTAGCCATCGAAAAACGCTGGTGGTGGTTATTTTGGGTGTGTGCCGTTTTAATTTTAATGGTTCGGGAGGATTCCGGCATCATTTTATTTGGAGTTGGGGTTTATCTGATTTTAAGTAGACGTTATCCGGTGCAAGGTGTTTTAGTTTGTCTGCTGAGTTTTGGTTATATTTTAGCTCTAACTAATTTTATCATGCCTTTGTTTTCGGCGGATATTTCTGAACGGTTTATGATGGAACGGTTTGGTCAATATGCCGATGGAGAGGAAGCATCAACCTTAGAAATTCTCTGGGGAATTGTGAGTAATCCGGGGCGATTAATTGTTGAACTTTTTACACCGTTTTGGGGAACGTTAAAATATTTATTAGGTCAATGGTTGCCCTTAGCCTTTATTCCTGCCATTGCTCCCGCGTCTTGGATGATAGCAGGTTTTCCCTTATTAAAACTGTTTATGGCGAAGGGAGAATCTGTCTTATCGATTACGATTCGTTATGCCTTAACCGTAGTTCCAGGGTTATTTTATGGAACTATTTTATGGTGGGGAAATCGACAAAAACAGTTACAGGATAAATTTAACTTGCAACTGAACCCAGAAGCAGGAGAAATTTCTGAATCTAAAGTCGTTTTACCGTCGGTTAAATTCCGTCGATTTTGGCTATTTTGTATTGGGTTATCCTTATTCTTTAGTTTCACCTCTAACCCCAATCGTACCCTCTATTTTATTATTCCCGATTCTATTGATCCTTGGGTTTATATTCCCGTAACAACCCAATGGTCGCACGTTGCCCAATTTAGACCTTTATTAGCAGAAATTCCTCCTGATGCTAGTGTGGCAACTACAACTTATATTGTGCCCCATTTATCGAGTCGCCGAGAAATATTAAGGTTTCCGTTATATCAGTTAAGAAATGATGCCGGAGAAGTGATTTCTGTTGAATATATTTTAGCGGATTTATGGCAGTTACAAAAATATGGTGTCGCGTTTTCAGGCGATCGCAATTCCTTAAAGGAAATTACTCAACGGATTGAACAGTTAACGGATAATAAAGAATACGGCATTATTGATTTTAGAGATGGAGTCATTTTGATGAAAAAAGGAGTTCCCTCTCAACCGGAAGCTGTTAAAAACTACACCTCATTTCTAGCTAAAAGCTAGTTTATAATTGTAAAATTTTATTGTAGGGGTTTGGTCTTCAAACCCTCTTTTCACCTGCGTTTAGAAACCCAAACCCTACAGACTTTTTTCAAATATTCTGGTTGATCTGATACTATTTTAATTGTTTATATTTTTAGTAAAACCACAATATAAACACCAAAAATATGTTATAAACCTACCTGATTAACAGCATCTAATGGAAGGTTCAAAACCTCAGATATTTGCTCATTATTCAACCCAAATAGACGTAATTTATTAACCAATTCTATATTAACTTTGTTTTTTCTAGTTTTGGTATTAACAGTAGAGGGTTGACTTTTATTTGAGGAAGGAGTTGGATCATCTGGACAAATATTGATATAACTAATTGTGTTACTATTACCAAAAGTATTATTACTGTTAGCAAGATTTATGTTTAAATTTATTTGTCTATCAAGTACAGATTTAAGATTATTTTTATCAACTGTTTCATTAAAGATATTAGATAATATTTGTAAAAGCTTATAACCCTCATCTTTCGCATGACCCGCAGTGCAACCGTAAGTTTCTGCAATGTCAGTATACCTCTGTCGTTTCAGTGTTCCCTCAATAATTCCCCGTTGCAAATCGTTGAGATGTTTGCCTGTTTTAGACGAGACAACTTCATCTACAAACTGTAATATATCAGGAATGTCCATCGGTAAAGACCTGAAAAAACCTGCTGTTATTATATCCGTCCTTTTCCGTCTTTTTCCGCCCTTCACTAAAATTTTAGAAATTCCCGTCTTTTTCCGCCCTTTTCCGTCTTTACAGATTTTATCAGAGAACTTTAGTATAGGTTAAGACTTAAAAAATGTATTTTGTCTAATATTTATGCCGTTGCCTCTTGTTCCAATCTTTATCGCTTTTGCCGTTGGCGCGGTGGTAAGCGGATCAGTTGTCTCTAACTGGGAAAATATTGCCTATTCCCTGAAGGGAAAGAAAATTGCCGTTTTAGGTACAAGGAGAGTCGGAAAAACCACCCTTTTAAAATATATGGAAAAGGGGATTTTGATTGAGCGTTATAACCAAACTCGTGACAAAAACGAGATAGAGAGAACCCGCATTAAACTCGACGATCTGGATATTCTAATCAAAAAAACTGATGATGTTTCAGGTGGTGAAAAAGCTTATGGTGTTTGGGAAAAACTTTTTAAAGAAGCTGATTTAGTTCTATATATCGTAAGAACAGATAGGTTATTAGATCAAGATTCGGTTACAGAAAAACGAAGTGAGAACGATCTAAAACACATTCGAGACTGGATTAAAGAACTAGGTACAACAGAAAGAAAGCAATTCTTTATTGTTGGAAATCATTGGAATTCTGATGCGCGATTTAAAAATCTTACTCCTGACACAATCGGTGATTATCACGATAAATTTACATCCCTTCCCATTGTACAAAAAATCACTCTGCTTGCTGGGGGAGCAGCTAAAGTTAAAGTTGCTCTGGGAAGTTTAGCAAATGAACAAGATGCAGATAATCTAATTAAAGAAATTTTCAGACAGGTAGAAAAATGAACAATCTCAATCTATTATTTTGGGTACAAAGCCTTGATAATGAATCTCCTGATGTCATTATTAAAAACAGAAAAGAATTATCTGATGATAAATTAGAACAGCAACTTGTTTTAGAAATTTACGAAATTCCCGCAAAAAAAAGAGAAATTGCACAGTATGGCCCATCGGTTACTGTCCGTCACAGCGATCCTAAATTTGTCATAGAAGTTATACCTATTGAGAAAGATGAAAGTAATCGTCTGGCTCCAATTGTTATCTATGGAGAGTTCCCAGAGGAAGGCTCATCAGACTGGGTTAATAATGTATGTAATGAGATTCAAGAAGTTGTCTCTAATCAAATTAAGAGAACATTACAAAACGGTACATTAGAATCAATTGAAAAATGGTTGAATGAGGAATTAGAAGCAAAAAAAAAGAAGGTGCAGTTTCAAATAAACCTTATCAGTTTGTCAATAAGTCTTTTCGTTCCTTTAGCCGTAAGCTGGCTGATACAGTTTCAAGGGTGGCAATTAACACCGCTACAAATTGGGGGATTAATAGGACTGAACAACCTATTGGTAATATCCCTGCAAATATTCCTAATCAACCCAAATCAGAGAAAATTAAACCTGAAATAATCCCTGATAAAACTAATAACTTAGATGAAACAAAACCGATGAATATTGATGCAGTTCCACCTAGAAAACGCAAAGCAATTTTAGTTATTTCTTCTCACGATTTAGCCCGACTAGAATATACTTCGGGTGGGAATGATTTACTTTTAAACGAGCAGGTTCATCTTTTAGTTCCTTCCGATGAAGTATCAAGTTCTTTAGAAAAAAAATTGGAAAGTCATGGACTTTTGGAAGAAGGATCTTTATTAATTCAAAATCCTTATGATTCATCAGATTATGTTGTTCTTGAGAAATCGGCTTCAACCTTTGCTTTAGCAAAATATCTTCATTTTACAACTTTATGCGGGTTACTCGGTGCACGAGAAGTTACGGTAGAACAAATCGAAGTCAAAACTTCAACAGGAAAGCAAGTTTATAAAGGTTCTCTCAATAGTTCTGGTGTTACGGGAAATCTTGAAGCACAGAGTAAAACCTTTGAACAAATACGAAATCAACTAAAAATTCGGAGTACATTTCCAGGGGGAAATCCAAATATAGAAAAAGCTCAAGCTCATCTAAATAAATATCAACTATTAAGCGATCATTCTATGACAAGTTTAATTGAGCAAAGATCAGGTAGTAATCCTCTACAAAGTCGAGAATTAACTTTAAGCCTCAGTGAGGAATTTAAGAAAAATTTTAAAGCAATTGCTGATATTAAGGTTCCAGTTTATCTTGATTTACAAGCTCAAATTGAACAACTTAAAAAAGAAGTTTATGAGTTTACCTTGACGGTTAAAGTAGAGTTTTAGTAACATTTATTAAATATAAAAGTTAATAAACTGTTAGATGGTGCGTGCGCTGTGCTTACGCACCCTACTTTTGTTTTATTTTTAATAATCCTTGGGTGGGACTGAATAAAAAGGCTAATACAAATAACCCAAATGTTACTAATACAATAGCAGGGCCAGAAGGTAGATTATAAAAGTAACTTAAGTACATTCCGCTAATACTGGAAATGACTCCAATAATCACACCGAATATCATCACGAGATGGAGACGTTCTACCAATAAATAAGCTGTCGCTGCGGGAGTAATTAATAAAGAGAGAACTAAGATGACTCCAACCGCTTTTAAACTGGCAACAATGGTTAAAGCAATTAATCCCATTAATCCTAAATTGAGCAGGTTAACGGGTAAACCTGTGGCTTCCGCGCCCAAGGGATCGAAGGTATAAAACAGCAGTTCTTTGTAGATTAAGGTAACAACTGCTAGAATAATAATAGCAATAATAAAGGTATCTCGGACATCATCTCTTGTTACTCCTAGAATATTACCAAATAAAAAATGATTAAGGTCAATTTTATTGTCTTTTTGAACTAACGTAATTAAGGTTATTCCCAAGGCAAAAAACGCTGAAAATACGATTCCCATCGCCGCATCTTCTTTAATACGGGAATAGGTTCTAATAATATTCATACAAATTGTACTCAAAATTCCGGCAATAAACGCCCCGACAAAAATATTAGCATTAAGGATAAAAGCGATCGCTAATCCCGGTAAAACGGAATGGCTAATAGCATCTCCTAATAAGGCTAATCGCTGCACCATTAAATAGCTACCGACAACAGCGCAAATAATTCCGACTAAAATAGCAATCGTCAGCGATCGCTGCATAAAACTATATTGTAAAGGTTCAATTAACAAATTGATCATGTGATTTCAACTCAAAAAATTGTAGGGTGCGTAAGCACAGCGCACGCACCAAATTTTATAAAACATTTATAGCGCGTAGCACGATAAAACCGGGAACGAGAGGTTAAGCCACTTTTTCCGCAAAGAAAAATACCCTACCCCCATAGGCTTGTTGTAAATAATCTTCTTTTAAAACCTGTTGACGATTGCCCGTCGCAATTATTTCTTGATTCAACAAGATTAAATCATCAAAATTAACAATAGATTCCCCTAAATCATGATTAATCACAATCACAATTTTACCTGATGCTGCTAACTCTCGAAATAAACTAAAAATTATGGCTTCTGTTTTTTGATCAATGCCAACAAATGGTTCATCAAAACAAAAAATTTCCGCTTCCTGCGCCAAAGATCTCGCTAAAAAAACACGCTGTTGTTGACCCCCCGACAGTTGACCAATGGGGCGATTTTTATATTCAACCATTCCCACCCGTTCTAACGCCTGAGTTGCAATGCGACGACTCACCCCAGAAAACGGACGCAACCACCCGGTTTTCCGCACTCTCCCCATCATCACAATATCCCAAACCGTCGCCGGATAGTCCCAATCAATTTGCGATCGCTGGGGGACATAAGCCACCCGTTGGCGTTGCTGACTCAGGGGTTTTCCGCCATACACCACCGAACCCGTCCCCATCGGAACTAAACCCAACATGGCCTTCATCAAGGTACTTTTTCCTGCGCCGTTAGGGCCAATAATGCCCGTTAGTCGTCCGGGTTGAATATCCAAACTGATATCTCGCAGTGCTTCCACCCCCCGATAGTTGACGCTGAGGTGATGGACAGTGAGAGACTGATGCAGAGGATGGGGGAATTTTAGAGTGTTCATAGCCGTTTGATCCATTGTTATCTGTATTTTATGGAGTGGTTTCCCCATTGACTTCCTGATCACGGAAGAATTTGAGGGGCTACTTTAGGAGGATTATTCTTCTAGTCTACTGCAAAAATGAAATAATTATGAAATAATTAATGAAAAAATTATGAAAACGGCTTACAGAATCATGAAAATCAGTGATCTAAACCCTCTATCGATGGGATTTTGGAGTATTTTACTGACAATAATCTTAAGTGGATTAAGTAGTTGTACTCAATCAATAACGGAAAATTCTGTGAATGGAGATCAACCGAAAGTCGTATCAACCAGTACCATTATTGCGGATTTAACAGAACAAATTGGCGGGGATGAAATTGACCATCAAGGAATTTTACAACCCGGTGTAGATCCCCATGTTTATGAACCTGTACCCCAAGATAGTATTGCTTTAGAAAAAGCAGATTTAATTCTTTATAATGGCTATAATTTAGAACCCGGATTAATTAAATTAATGAAAGCCGCATCTACCTCTGGAAAAAAAGTGGCAGTGGGAGAAGTGATTAAACCCTTAGATTTTCAATATCGAGGACAAACCCAACCCGATCCTCACGTTTGGGGAACCGCTAAAAACGCTATTTTAATGGTGAATAAAATTAGAGATGAGTTAATTGCTTTATCCCCTGAAGATGCAGCTATTTTTAATAAAAACGCCACCCAACTCACTCAGGAGTTAACACAGTTAGATCGTTGGATTCAACAGCAAATAGCAACCATTCCTCCTCAAAATCGCAAATTAGTCACAACCCATGATGCGTTTCAATATTATGCTCACGCCTATGGCTTAGAGGTAATTGGAACCTTAATTGGGATTAGTACAGAAGAACAACCGAGCGCAAAAACTGTTAAAAATTTATCCGATTCAATTCAAAAAACAGGAGTTCCAGCTATTTTTGCAGAAACCACCATTAACCCTAAATTAATTACAACCGTTGCGGAAGAATCAGGCGTTAAATTAGCACCAGAGCAATTATATTCTGATTCGATTGGTTCTCCAGGAAGTGAGGGAGATACTTATGTTAAAATGTTAGTTAAGAATACAAAAACAATTGTTGAAGCATTAGGAGGAAAATATACCCCTTTTAATCCTAATTAACTTGATACAATGCTATAAGGGTTTTCTATTAGGGGTCAGGCCAAAAGTCAGAACTCATGATTTGTTCTACAGAAAAAGGACAAACTTCAGGAAACTGTTCATCGGGTAAATCCGTTTCAGCGATCGCTAAATTCCTCGCTTCTGACCAGCTTTCATTCAGAGGATTAATATTTTGTTGATCTTAGATTAACATATTAGATTTAGACAATTGAATTGAGGAGTTAGCGAAGTGGGGAACACGGTTGAACGTTAAAACCAGCATTATTATTAACTTCAATCGAACAAGAATAATCTAATTTTCCGCTTTGGCTTCCTTGGTTTCCTGAGATTTCATTCCCCTGACCCCCTAAACTGCCTTTAGCAATAATACTTCCTGAAACTTGATTATTAATAATTTTAACCTGATTCATCCTATAAGGTTGATTATTGGTGTCTGCCATTACAAAAATATCAGAATTTATAATTTGATTATTTTCAATTGTGGCATTATTGATGTCTTGAACCTTATAAAGTCCAATATAAGCATTGCCGCGATTATTTTTAATCATAACATTTTTAACCGTTGTTCCACCACAACATTCTTGAATTAAAATCCCTTCTCCATCTACACTTAAATAGTTGGTTTCTCCGATTTTATGGCGATAAACTTGATAATCATTTCCTTCAATTAAAACATTCCATCCTGACCAGTCAATGGCTCGATTTTCTAAGGTCACTGCACCCGTCGCTTCTCGTGTTCCTGTGGGGTCTGCCCACCATTGTTTATTGGGTTCATCTTTAATTTCATTATCTTGAATTATTAACCCATCTCCAGCCGCATGAATAGCAACTCGCATGGTATGGTAAACCCAATTATCTCGAATCACAATTCCTTTGCGAAAAAGTCCAGGTTCAGTGGTGGGAGTTCCGGCTAATTGAAACCCGTCTTTTTTTCCCCCTCGGTTAACTGAAATTCCATAATGGTTAGTATAATTGAAAGGAACTTTATTGCCTTGTTCATAGGTGATAATTTTCTTTTTATCTTTTGACTGTAAGCGATATCCGGGTTGTTCATAATTATCAGTAATTTTATCATTAATTCGGTTGTTAGCCACTAACACATTTTCATAGACAGTGAGTTCAATATTAGCAGCAAAGCGATGACTATAACGTTGCCAAGGGTTCTGAAATTCAAGATTTGGAACTTTTGGATCGGGTTTAGCGACGTTATTACTACGAATTCCAAATATAATAATATTACTACTTTTAGTCTGATCTAAATCCCCAACCAAGTTAATCGCACCTCGATTAATATCTAGGTTAACAATACCAATATTACTATCTTGATTTGGGGTTTGGGTTTGAATACTTTTAAAGGCGGTTTCGTTAGGAGTTCCGTTTCCTGAAAGCCGGGGTTTATATTCAGGAAAGACTAATTTTGTTGGAGGATTATACTCATTTAATTTTGCCGATTTAATTTTAGGTGTTTCTCCGCGAATCACAACATTAGATTTAAGTTTGATACTATCATCAAAAATATAGGTTCCTGATGGAAAATAAACAACCCCTCCTCCATTATTTGCAGCCGCATCTCTAGCAGCATTGAACTGTTCTACTACTGTTGAACCGGGAAAATCTTTAATATTATAAACACAATTCCATTGAATTTTATTTGTCCAAGAATAGGAATTATTTCCATAAAAAGAGGCAATTGCATTATCTGTTTCTCCCCCACTAGGGCTTCCACAGCTAGACAAACTAGGGGAGGAAGATAATATTGAAGACTGATCTGGCAATAATAGGGTTGTAAACGCATAACCTACTACGGTAAATCCGATGAAAATGATCGTTCCTAAAAAGAAGATCATAAACCGTTTAACTCGTTGTTGTTTAAGCATAATTTTACAAAATGAGATAACAAGATTACTGTTGAATTAATGCTTCTATCTCTTCCATAGAGGTTGGTAAATTTTTCGTTAAAATTTCTGTTCCTTTTTCTGTTACTAATATATCATCTTCGATTCTAATTCCTCGCACATCAGCAAATTGTTCTAACCGTTCCCAATTTACTTGTTTTTGATATTTTTTCCGATTTTTAGGATCATTTAAAATAGCCGGAACTTGATAAAATCCGGGTTCTATTGTGACTAACATTCCGGGCTTTAGGGGACGATTTAACCGCAAAAAACACCAGCCAAACCGTTGACTTCTGACCCGTCCGGGTTCATATCCGGCTAAATCTCCTAAATCTTCCATGTCATGAACATCTAACCCTAATAAATGCCCAATTCCATGAGGAAAAAATAAGGTGTGAGCATCCTGTTCTACTAAGTCTTCTGGACTTCCGTTTAAGATTCCTAATTCTACTAATCCTTCCGCGATAACCATTGCTGCAATTCGATGAATATCTTCATATTCTATACCCGGCATAATAGAATCAATACAAGTATCATGAGCCTTTAAAACTACTTGATAAATATCTCGTTGAGTTGAAGAAAAGGTTCCCGAAACAGGCCAAGTTCTGGTAATATCCGCAGCCCATCCCATCTCGGTTTCTGCCCCCACATCCGCTAATAATAAATCTCCAGGCTTTAGAGGATGATGATAGTGATTATTGTGTAAAACTTCTCCGTATACCGTCACAATACTATTATAAGAACAGGTCATATTATGACTCATAATTACTCCTTCCATTGCTGCCCGAATTTCTGCTTCTAATTCAGCCGTTTTTGTTGCTTTCATTCCGGCTTTATGGGCTTCTACACTGACTTCTGCGGCTTGGCGTAATTCCTTTAATGCGGCTTCATCATGGGTTAAACGTAACGTAATAATCGCGTTTGTTAATTCTAAATCTATTCCTTCTGGTGTACTTGCGGATACAAGAGGACAGTTCAAACGTTGACGTTGTTCTGTGGCGGTGATGGGATTTTGTACCACAATTGTAGCAGCGTCTTGAAGATAATTGGATAACTCCTTTAAGGAATAATGAGCATCTGCACCGATGAGTTCTGCTATTTGATTTCGTTGAGGCATTTCTCCATGCCAAAGGGTACTCCCTTCTGGAGGATCATCCATAAATAATTCTAAGCGACCTTGATCTAACCGAATGACTGCATTTTCTAAGGGAAATCCAGCAAAATATAAGAAATGGCTACTGGCGCGAAATGAATAAATGTTAGCGGGGAAATTTCGAGAAACTGCACGACCTGACCACAAAACTGCTGGAAAATCTATTAAATAACTGAGTTTTTTACGTCGTTGACGGAGGGTATCAATCAGTAATGGGGAAGGAGTAAATAACATAATTAAATTAAGAGCAAAATCATTTTAGTTTATTTTAATCTAAAATCCTAGATAAGTGTGAAATTAATCTCAAGGAAAGAATGAATTCAGTGAGATGGTAAAACCCTGTGCTCCATTTTTAGAGAAAATCAGTTTAAAATAAAATAGGTTTTTCTCTCTACCCTAAACTTGAAACGAACAGAATTCAATCTATGGCATCTTTTAAACCAAACGCTCATAACCTCATTCAAGCTGTTGATTGGCCGATTTCTCAACTTCCGGGCTTGAATTCGGATAATCAAACCCGATTAAACCATTATGGCATTAAAACCACCTGTCAACTATTAAAAAAAGGCAAAACCCCAGCCGATAAAATGCTTTTAGCGAATTTTCTTCAGATTAATATTAGAGATATAAACAAGTGGATTGCAATGGCGGACTTAGCTAGAATTCCGAGTGTTGGCTGTCAATATTGCGGACTATTGCTTCATTCTGGTGTCAGTTCAGTCAGCCATTTAGCCCAGTTACCCGTTCACCGTTTACATCAACAAATCTTACGTTTTTATGTTGCTAATTTACAGCGAAGAGATTTATGTCCGTCTGTTGATCAAATTCAACAATGGGTGCAACAAGCCAAATTTTTATAGCTTTTTTTAGTCTTTTGCTGATACCCCATTCAGAAAAATATCAGCTAATCCTTCTGCCATTTCTTTCATCGCTTGGGGAGACGCATTAGGTTCTAGGAAGGTACTATAACTAAATCCAGCAACAGCAAACATTCCTAAAAAAACTTGAGCAACTATTCTAGGATTCATGGGTCGATAAACCCCTTTTTGCATTGCTGTTTCAAAAAACGCTTCAGTTACATTGGTCATTTTAGCAATAATTTCTGATTGAATGCGATCGCGTAATTCAGGATGAAATTGAGCTTCTAAAAAGCAAATTCGCATCATATCAGCATTTTCATGCAGGTTTATGATGCGTCGATGCAACAATTGTGCTATGGCTTTATAGTTTCCCACTGCACTTAATTCTGTTAACAAATCGGTTAAAATTTCGACCCATCCTTCGGTAACAATGGCGATTAAAATAGCTTTTTTATTAGCAAAATGTCGAAATAATGTCCCTTCGGCAACCCCTGCGGCGATGGCTAAATCACGAGTCGTGGTACTATCATACCCCTGATGGGCAAATAGCCGTCGTGCAGCCTGTAAAATCTGCGTTTCTAATGGCGATGATATGGAATGATTTAAATGTGGCATAACCTTCTGATCATACGCGGCTGTAGTCTTAGCCTATCATCCGTTCCCAAAGACCGACCTTGAACGATATAACTCTTCATAGTTTAACATCAGGCTCAGGTTATAATCCAATATGATCATGCTTTAAGATAGATTCGGCAATCATTGCTTCTGCCCTTCTTGTCAAATTACATTGATAAAAATCTATGTCTTTGGGTTATTTTTTCACAGGGAAACCAAGAACAAAGAAATGCTCCTTTCTAGGACAACGTTTGTTTTCTCTAGTTTTAAGCATTTGTTTATTTTGGGTGATGGGATTTCAAACGGTTTGGGCTGATGAAATTTTACCCTCAACCCATTCTATTCAACCTTATTTAAAACGAGTTGCCCGAGAAATTACTGAATTTACGCTCGATAATGGCATGAGATTTATCGTTTTAGAACGTCATCGTGCACCTGTGGTTTCTTTTTTAATTTATGCTGATGTTGGCGGCGTTAATGAACCTGATGGACAAACAGGAGTCGCCCATTATTTAGAGCATTTAGCGTTTAAAGGAACTCAAAAAATTGGCACAACTAACTATGAGGCGGAAAAACCGCTATTTGAAAAGCAGGATCAAATTTTTGAACAAATTAAACAAGCCAAGGCAGAAGGAAACACTGCAAAACTTAAGCAATTAATGGATGAGTTAGAAAAATTAAGCGCAGAAGCAAATCAATATGTAAAACAAAATGAGTTTGGCAGAATTGTAGAACAAGCGGGAGGTGTAGGCATGAATGCCATGACTTCCAGCGAGGCAACCTTTTATTTTTATAGCCTTCCTGCTAACAAGTTAGAACTGTGGATGTCTTTAGAATCAGAACGATTTTTAGAACCTGTTTTCAGAGAATTTTATAAAGAAAAACAGGTGATTTTAGAAGAACGTCGCTTGCGAACCGAAAATTCTCCAGTTGGTCAAATGATTGAAGAATTTTCAGCCACCGCTTTTAAAGTTCATCCCTACCGCCGCCCCGTTATTGGATATGTGGAAGACTTAGAAAATTTAACCCGTAAAAATGTTAAAGATTTCTTTGAAACTTACTATGTTCCCAATAATTTAACAGTTGTTATTGTAGGAGATGTTAATCCTGATGAGGTCAAACGTTTCGCTGAAATTTATTTTGGTCGTTACAGTGCTAAACCCAAACCCCCTCAATTAAATATTGTTGAACCGCCTCAAACCGCAGCCCGTGAAATTACGTTAACGTTAAAAACTCAACCTTGGTATTTTGAAGGATACCCAATTCCAGCTTTAAATGATCCTGATTCTGTGATTTATGATCTGATTTCTAGTCTCCTCAGTGATGGTCGAACCTCTCGTTTGTATAAATCTTTAGTAGAAGAACAAAAAATTGCCTTAACTGCCCAGGGATCAAATGGATATCCGGGGAATAAATACCCTAATTTAATGTTCTTTTATGCGATGCCAGCACCGGGTCATACTGTTGATGAAGTGGCGACAGCATTACGTCGAGAAATTGAACGTTTCAAAACTGAATTGGTTTCAGAAACTGAATTAGAACGGGTTAAAACTCAAGCTAAAGCGGGTTTATTGAGATCCTTAGATTCTAATATGGGTATGGCATTTGCCTTAGCTGAGTATGAGGTTAAAACGGGATCTTGGGTCAATTTATTTGAAGAGTTAGAAAAAATTGATGCCGTTACTGCCCAGGATATTCAGCGAGTAGCCCAAACTATGTTTCGTCCTGAAAATCGTACCATTGGACGGTTATTATCGGACGAATAAGAGGTAAAATTTCAGGATTTTATTCGTTCTTTTTTCAATGTCATTCAACTTTTGATTAACTATGTTGACTTTCAATATTTTCAGCACGAAAAAATCTAAATTATTGTGGGTAGGATTACTATTGCTCACAATGGTTGTTACTATTTTTTGGCATATTCCTGCCATTGCAGCCACACCCAAACATTACACAGATTTAACGTTTCCCCCCTTACCTGAACTTCAACTTCCCGACTATGAGCGCTATCAATTAGACAATGGAATTACGGTTTATTTAATCGAAGATCATGAACTTCCTTTAGTTGGAGGAACTGCTATATTTCGGACTGGAGATCGATTTGAACCTGCGGATAAAGTGGGTTTAGCAAGTATAACCGCAGAGGTGATGCGAAATGGGGGAACCTCTCAACATCCCGGCGATCAATTCAATCAAATTTTAGAAGACAAAGCCGCTTATATCGAAGCTGGAATTTATACAACATCCGGTCGCATTGGCTTTGGAGGATTGAGCGAAGATTTACCAACTGTGTTTGGATTATTGGCTGATTTAATTCGCAATCCTACCTTTCCCCAAGATAAATTAGACTTAGCAAAAACTCAAGTAAAAGGTGGGATTGCTCGTCGGAATGATGAACCTGAAGAAATTGCGGGGAGAGAGTTAGTTAAACTCATTTATGGTGCAGATAGTCCCTATGCAAGAACCATAGAATATTCCACATTAAACCAAATCAATCGTGAGGATTTAGTTGATTTTTATCAACAATATTTTCATCCTGAAACGATGATTTTGGGAGTAGTGGGGGATTTTGATCGAGCAAAAATGAAAGCATTGATTGCTGAAAAGTTAGGAGATTGGAAACCGTCTCAAAAAGCTGTGATTCCTCCCCTTCCGTCCGTTTCTCAAGTTAATTCGGGGGGAGTTTTCTTTGTTGATCAACCTCAACTTACTCAAAGTTATGTGGAAATGGGGCATTTAGGGGGGTTATTAAATGATCCGAATTATCCCGAATTAAGCGTTATGAATAATGTAATTGATGGGTTTGGTGGTCGATTATTTAATAATGTGCGATCGCGCCAAGGATTAGCTTATTCTGTTTATGGAGCTTGGGGTATAAGTTATGATTATCCAGGGATTTTTAACGCAGGTGGACAAACTCGTTCTGAAGCAACAGTTCCCTTTATTCAAGGAGTAAAAGCTGAACTTGAACGATTACAAAAAGAACCCATTAAGCCTGAAGAATTAGCTTATGCGAAAGAATCAACATTGAATTCTTTTATTTTCAATTTTGAAGATCCGGGTCAAACTTTGTCGCGTTTAATGCAATATGAATATTATGGCTATCCCAAGGATTTTATCTTTGATTATCAACGTCAAGTGGAAGCAACAACGATTGAAGATGTTCAAAGAGTTGCTCAACAATATCTCAAACCCGAAAATTTAGTGATTTTAGTCGTTGGAAATCAAAGGGCGATTAATCCTCCTTTAAGCAGTTTAGATCAACAATCAAACGTTACGACTATTGATGTGACGATTCCTGGGAGTTAATATCAGGGTGGGTAAAACCCACCTTATTCTCCTATAGGTTAAAACCTGAACTTTCTTTCATCTAAAATTCCTTTTCTTACTGATATAGAATTGAGGGGTCTGTCCAATCTTCAATGACTAAACCAGGAATTAAGGAAAAATCTTTTTTATTAGCCGTTACCATAATCCCATTAACAGAAAGAGTAATTGCAGCGATTCGCAAATCTTTTTGAAGCTTTTTTTTGTTAAGTTCCCTATTTTCATGAATTAATTTTTCATAAATCTTGGAAGCAGTTTCATCAAAATTAAGTATACTTACTGCTTTGAAGAAGTCTAACGTTATCGAGAGTTTAGTGTACAGTCTAACTAAATCTTTAGATTCTGAAGTATTATTAATTTTGCAAACCCATCCATTAAAAATTTCCTGAACTGTAACAACCGTAATGGCTATGTCGTTAGGCGAAATTTCAGCTAACTTAGACTTAATTGTATTGTTTCCTTCCAGTAATGCAGAAACTTGATTCGTATCCAGTATCCAAATTGCCATTAGTTATATTATTCTAAATTTTTATATACCTAAGCGATGGTTTTACGATTATCATTATCAATATTAATAGCACCCTTTATAATTTTACTATTAGTATTAATTCTTTCCTCATATATCATATCAACCTAATAATTATCGATATCATCATATCGTTCAATTCTAAGGCTTTTAGCAATCTCAGCAAAATCAGAATCATCCTGAAAAACACCTGCAAATTTCAACCAAGGATTTTCCGATTCTTGAGTAGATATTTCTTCAATTTCAAAAGGAATAATTTCTAGTTTATCATAATAAGTATACAACAAGGTTTTTAAATTTTCTAAGGCTTCTTCCTGCGTTGAAGCTTCAACGTGCAAGTTAGGAAGTTCTATAAAAGAGGCGCGTATTTGCGTTGCATTTGAACGATCAAGCAAAATATGAAATTTTACAGGAAGCGACTGAGATAATTTTAGAGACGGAAGATTAAGAGTCATGGCATTGCTAGTGATAATTTTTTAATTGAATTATAGCATTTTTTTGCCTTTTTAACGGACTTAAAATTATTAGAGGGGATGAAATTCAAGGTTTCTCTAATTCCATCCCCTCTAATAATCCTGTTTTTTAGATGTCTAAATCCGTCAAATTCAAGCGGGGAGCATGGGTTTCAATAAACTCCCGACGAGGAGCTACGCGATCGCCCATTAACACAGTAAAAATCCGATCCGCTTCCGCCGCATCTTCAATTTCAACCTGTTTAATCATGCGAGTATCGGGGTTCATGGTGGTTGTCCAAAGTTGTTCTGGCATCATTTCCCCTAACCCTTTAAACCGTTGAATATTGTAGTTAGCATTGGCGGGTAAACTTCCCAAATACTCCTGCAATTCTCGCTCATTGTAACAGTATTGATGGTTCCGTCCCCGTTCCACTTTATACAACGGAGGACAGGCAATATAAATATAGCCTTGATCCACTAATTCCCGTTGATAACGATAGAAAAAGGTGAGCAATAAAGTACGGATATGGGCTCCATCAACGTCCGCGTCAGTATTATGACAACAAAGTCCTCCGCTTCCACAAACGAAGTTTTCATCCCCCTCAACCGAGAAGTCATAAACATAGTCTCCAACTAATTCAATTTCCTCGGCAGCAATGACTTTTAATCCCATTAAATCTTCACTAATGGGTAAATAATCCATCGGTTTCTGCATCGGAAGTTGGAGATAGGCATTGAGTTTTTCTGCCCCTAAATGACGTTGCCAAATTAACCGACAAGTTTCTAGTTGTTGTTTGCCACAAAGGGTGAGGGTGTAATAGGAATGACGGGTTTGGATGGAAGCTGTTTCATGACATTGAGGTTGATGTTCACTGGTACTCACAATTAACCCCAATTGTCCGAATAAATACAGTAATCCTTCTTTTAAGGAATGGGAATTGGTTGTCCAAGAAATATTCGCCCCACTGGTCGTACCATCCCCTAAGAAATACCCCTCTAAAAAGGCAAGCTGCAACGGTTCAGTGACAGAGAAAACAAGATCGGGAATGGGTTTTTCATGGGCTTTTTTCCCTAATCCCCATGCTTGTAAAAGTCGGGCAGCCATCACACTATTAAAATAGAGTTTAATGCCTTGACTTTCGGGATCATCATAACGGCGTGGCGTTTCTCCAAAAACCGCTTGAATTGCCGTGATTAATTCAGGGATAAACCGTTCATCTTTTGTGCCTAAATTCAGGCTAACTTGATGTTTAGATAAGGTTCCTTCTGCCACATACCAACCCAAAAACCACATTAATTCGGATGTAATGGGTAAATAGCGATTAAAGGCTTTATTCTGGTGCGCTTGAGGAACAATTTTCAGGTTATCCCCCAACTGAATTAACTCACTGGGTGTGAAATATTCAAAGGGTTTGTAATTACTAACTTCGCGCCAACGAGCATTTTTACTGCTGTCATCTTGAGTTAGGAGTTGATCAATTTTAGAAGGAAGGGTTTGGTAAACAACATTTTCATTCCCTCCAATGGCTTCTAAATAATCTAAGAAGTTAGCCAAAATCGGCCGATTAATCCCCCGTTCCCAGTGACTAATGGTAATCGCTTGTTTAACTCCGATGGCATTCGCTAACTGCTGTTGAGTTATGCCTAATGATTGACGTTGAGCAATTAACTCTTGCCATGCGTTAGCCTCTAATTCCACCCGTGCTTCACTTAATAATTCGGGTTTTTCAACTTTCGCTAAAATCCGGCGACTGGCAATTTTACGAACATCTTCTCCTTGCAAATATAACGATTGAGTTACACCCGCTTCATAGAAAGTACGGAGTAAATCAATGGGAGTTTGAGGTTCCGTTGAACGGGGTAAACGACGACTGGCAACTAACCAATCTCCAGGTTTAACTTCATTACCTTTTTTAAGTTTTACTTCCCCATTTTCATAAACAAAAACGCTATGAGAAGATGTCACTTTAATTTGACGATTATAGCGAGTTTTCAGTTGATACATGGGTTCTTCATGTCCATGACGAATCACTGCTTTAATCGGACGGAAACGAGTGGCATGAGTAACGGGATCAAAGGCAATCACTTGATAGCGTTCTGGGGTGCGTTTTCCGGCAATACATTCATCAATAAATGTGCCAATTTCTACGAATTCTGTTTTGCCACTATCCTCCATCACCAGCGTCGGTTCGTTTCCAGCAACGCTCATAATGATGACTTTATGATACCGCAATTGAGAGGCATCGAATTCTTCTCCTTTAATTCCTAATCCCAAGGCAGTAATTAAGGATTGAATTTCATTATTTTTGTAGATTTTGGCATCATCGGTTTTCTCAATATTGAGGATTTTTCCGCGTAAAGGAAGAATGGCTTGAGTACGGCGATCGCGTCCTTGTTTGGCACTATTATGCACAAAAATACCCGCCGATAACGCGAAGTTATGGCTATGGGGAACTTCAATATCATAAACATCATGGCGTTCTTCTAACCATTCAATAGAAACGACCCGATGGTTATAGTTCCGAATTGCCATTCGGGTTGCGACTTCATCGCCATCAAAATAGCGATCGCAAAACGTTTTAAAGGTCAAGATACTGTTATCTTTTTGACGTTTGCGATAATTTTCGTACTTGTCAACGTCCATATACCCATAATGGGAATAGACTTTATATAGCGCAGCAAGTGTTTTGGCATAATAGGTTTCATCTAACGCTTTACGCCGTTTTTTACGAAACTCTCGTGTCCACTGTTCCTTGGTTTTTTCCCGTCGCCATTCCAAGAGATTTTCATCTTCCCATTGTTTTTTCGATGCTTCAGAATAAGCTTGTCGAAGTTCAGGATTATCCGCAAAATATTGTCGCACTCGTTCTGCTTGTTTCAGGCGGTTTTCTTCATGACTCCAATATTCTTGTTGCGCCTGATATAACATTTCATTATTTTCTTGGCGATACTCCTCATTACTTTCATAAAATTCTCGCCATTTCTCTGCCATATAAGCTTTATATTGCTCATCTTCCCATTGGGCTTTAGCCTGTTCTGACAGAATTTGTCGGGTTTCAGGCTGCATCATCCGTTGCTTCATAAATTCTCGGAATTCTTCACTTTGATGCACCTGGCGACTTTTCTCAATCACATCAGGACGATGTAAGGTTTTGTCCAAATGGGCGCGATGTAAAGCCAAATGGTCTTGGGCCGGTAAGCGTTGAATATTGGTGGGATTATTGTTGCGTTTATTAAAATCAACATGGTGACGATGATTCCCTTCAGACGCTTGATAAACCCCCTGTTTTAAGTTATAAAAATCCGCTAATAAATGGGTATAAATCCATTTATCATAACCAGGGTTCCAAACCATTTCATAACCGTTTAATCCTCCATCTATTCCTTTCTGAGAAATTTTGCGATGAAATGGCATCAAGGAATCATCAGGGGTTAATTCTGCTGCGGCTTTATAACTACCATCCCTTAACATAAAGGGGTGATCGGTCGTACAAATCAGGGTTTCTCCATTATCTAAAGTTAATTTCACGACTTGGGCATCTTTTTTGGTTAGTCGTGCATTAATAATCCGTTCAATGGCAATATTGCCACTTTGATTAATGGTGTAGCAAAAATGCTCTTTCCCCTCAGCTTGTTCATCAACAATCTCTTTGATAGTTTTTTCTGAACCATCAGCGAGTGATATATAAGTAAAACTAAACCAACAACCGCCGGCGCTGTCGCCTTCGACTAAGAAAATCTCCGATTCTTGGGGATCTCGGCTGCTACAGTCCGCTAATTTACCGGGTAAAGGAGAGGATTCTAAGACCGATTTTCGACGCACTAAATCCCGTGCTCGTCGAGCAGCTTCTGCGGCTTTAAAGGCTTGGATGGCCTTTTCAATCACCGCATCGGCAATTCCTGGATTAAATTCCAAATACTCGGTTAACGCTTCCCCCACCAAGGAGTCAACAATTCCCCGAACTTCTGGATTTCCTAATCGAGTTTTTGTTTGTCCTTCAAATTCAGGATCGGGAACTTTCGCGGAAATGACGGCCGTTAACCCTTCTCTAATATTTTCCCCGCCTAAATTAGCTTCTCCTTCTTTGAGTTTATTCCGTTTGCGGGCGATGGTATTTAAAGTCCGAGTTAAAACAGTTTTTAACCCTTCTAAGTGGGTGCCTCCATCAATGGTTCTAATATTATTAGCAAAGCCTAAAATTGTATCACTATAGGCATCGGTACACCACTGCAAAGCGACTTCAATTTGAACATTACTCCGTTCTCCCGAAATATAAATAATATCTTCATGGAGGGGTTGTTTATCGTTGTTCATGTAGGCGATATACTCCCTTATCCCGCCTTCATAACAGTAGGTTTCTATCCGAGGAGTTTCTCGTTTTAACAGTTCTAAACGATTATCGGTGAGAGTGACTTTAACTCCTGCGTTTAAGTAGGCAAGTTCTCGTAAACGCGAAGCAATCGTATCACAATCAAACTCAATGCCACTGGTAAAAATTACAGTATCGGGGAAAAAGCGCAAGGAGGTTCCCGTTCTGTTTTCTTTGATGGGTTTTGAGGTGAGTTCCGTCACGGGAGTTCCCCGTTCAAAGCGTTGGCGATATTCTTTTTTATCCCGAAAAACCGTAACTTCTACCCATTCCGATAAAGCGTTAACAACAGAAACCCCCACACCATGCAAACCCCCAGAAACTTTATAACCACCACCGCCAAATTTTCCTCCGGCGTGCAGAACGGTTAACACAGTTTCTAAAGCAGACTTTCCGGTTTTAGAATGGGTATCAACGGGGATACCCCGACCATCATCGGTAACGGTGACAGAACCATCGGCGTTGAAATCAATTTCGATGTGGGTGCAATAGCCAGCCAGCGCTTCATCGATCGCGTTGTCTACAACCTCGTATACTAAATGGTGGAGTCCTCGCGGCCCGGTGGAACCAATGTACATTCCAGGGCGTTTGCGAACGGCTTCCAAACCTTCAAGAACTTGAATTTGGTCGGCGCTGTAATTGCTGGTCATTTGATCACGACTCCAGTATTGATAAAGTAAAAACGTCTCTTATGGCGTTCTTACAGTAAAATGACAAAACTTTCAAAAATTGTAGCACAAATAGGTTGGAGAGGATTGTAGAGCATTCTCAAAAGAAATTTGGACAGGGGATGTACCCAATAGACTCAGTTCGGAGTGAGGCGTTGAATAGGAGGAGAGTTGACTATTTCTACAATATCACAGCCACCTCGGTTAATTGTAATCTGCGGTGCGACGGCGACGGGGAAATCAGGATTAGCACTCCAGTTGGCGGAACGTTTGGGGTCTGTGATTTTGAGCGCGGATTCTCGGTTGGTGTATCGAGAGTTTGATATTGGTACGGCTAAACCGACGCGGGAAGAACGTCAGCGTGTTCCCCATTATTTGATTGATATTTGTGAACCGACGCAGACTTTAACCGTAGCAGATTATCAGGATCACGCTCAACATTTGATTGGGAATGCTCCTGAATCTCCGCCTTTATTGTTAGTTGGTGGGACAGGATTATATATTAAATCTATTGTGCGGGGAATGAAAATTCCTAGGGTTGCACCTCAGCTTGAATTGCGATCGCAACTTGAGGCATTAGGTCAATTTCAATGTTATCAAATCTTACAACAAATTGATCCGATGGCAGCACAAAAAATTCACGCTAATGATCAAGTGAGAACTTTACGAGCTTTAGAAGTTTATTATATTACAGGTCGCCCCATTTCTGAACAACAAGGGGAAAATCCCCCCGATTATCCGATTTTACAAATTGGTTTACACTGTGAACCGGAAGCATTAACTTCTCGAATTCAACGGCGAACGGAAGAGATGATTGAAAAAGGATTTGTGCAAGAAGTTGAACAGTTATGTCAGAAATATGGGACAGAATTATCTTTATTAGAAACTTTGGGCTATCAGGAAATTAAACAATATTTAGGCGGGGATATTTCTTTAGAAACCGCCAAAGAATTAACGGTATTACATACCCGACAATTTGCCAAACGACAAAGAACTTGGTTTCGAGCAATTTCTGAAATTCAATGGTTTGATGTAGATAGTTCTCAGGTATTAGATGAGATTTTAAAAAGTCTGATTGTATAAAAATAAAAGGGAGATTTCCTCAATGTTTGTGAATCTTATCTTCTAATTGTGTAAAACTCCCCATTGAGTTCATAAAGGTCTATAATACCAGAGATAAAAATTAATCAATAGAGGTGTGTGCGATTGGATATACTAATGGTTTGGATGGAAAATTTTGCTTGGGGAGTAGGTTCTATCTTAGGTGCGGAACTGGTACGAGATATTTACCATACCCTGGCTCATGTTTTTACGCCGTTATATCGTTTGCATAATTGGCATCATCGGGTATTTCGTCCCGATTTAACCCCAGTCAGTGAAGACATTTATCGCCAAGCCCATTGGTATAATGACGTTCCTGAAGCCAGCGTCATGTTAAGCTTTACGTTAATTTTACTGGCGATCGCCCATATTTACAGCCCTGAACAACAAGGATTTGCCCTTCTGGGTTGTATTTATACCTTCGGTTTTTTATTATCAGCAATTGCTAGAGGAATGGGAATTCCAAATGCGGATAAACTCACCGATTTAACCCATCTTCCCGGTGAATTTTCTAGTCCACCTGCACCCTGGATGGTGAATCGAACTTACCATTGGCGGCATCATTTTGATAATCAAAACGCTTATTTTTGTGGAACCTTTACGGTATTAGATAAGATCATGGGAACGGCACTTTCATTAAAAGGAAAAACCGTTGCAGTCACCGGAGCATCAGGAACCCTCGGACAAGCACTTCTGTTCCATTTACACTTAAAAGGTGCAAAAATTTTGGCGTTGACTTCCAGTGAACAAACCCTAAACTTAACGGTTGAAGGAGAAACAATTCCCATCAAAACTGTTACTTGGAAAGTCGGACAAGAACAACAATTAGCCGAGTTATTGCCAAAAGTTGATATCTTAATTTTAAATCATGGGATTAATGTTCACGGTCTGAGAACCGAAGAAGCAATCTCTCAATCCTATGAAGTCAATACATTTTCCTGTTGGCGACTGTTAGAATTATTTCTGAGTACCGTTCGCACCAACGCCGATATCGCCAAAAAAGAAGTTTGGGTCAATACCTCCGAAGCCGAAGTGGGGCCAGCCTTAAGTCCCCTTTACGAACTCAGCAAGCGGACGTTAGGGGATTTAATCACTCTCCGTCGTTTAGATGCACCCTGCGTCATTCGTAAATTGATTTTAGGGCCATTTAAGAGCAATTTAAACCCTATTGGTGTCCTATCTCCTGACTGGGTGGCTCAACAAATTCTTAAACTTGCCCAAGCCGATGTCCGCGATATAATTGTAACTATCAATCCTCTGACATTTCTTGCCTTTCCCATTAAAGAATTCTGGGTATCTGCTTACTTCAAACTGTTCAGTCGTAAATCTGCTGATCTAACCACTACTGCTCTCAAGCGCAATTAGAAGCCTAGGGAGTTCAGGAGTTGGTACTGGGGTGGGGGGCGAGAGGTTGATGGTTAAAATTAGGAGAATTGTTTTCTCACTCCTCCTAATTTTTCAGGGTTAATTCTGCCTGTCTAATTTCAAATCTTTCCATCTACACTCCAATGAATAAGAGTTTGAGACTATTCCAGAAGGTCAATATTTGGGGAGAAAAAAACTCCTCTAAAAGTAGACTTTTTTCCATCGGCATCTTAGCGGTTAATCTTCCCCTACTCGGTTCGACACTTTATTTAATCTTACATCCCCAATTTCCCTTGGGAAAAGAAATTTTTGCCGTTGTTTTTTTAAGTACAATTGCTGGATTTATTTTATTAAATCATAAAATAAGCCAAGTTGAACAGTCTATTATTAAGGCAACAACAGCTTTAAATTCCTATTGTGAAACAGGAGAGATTTTAAACTGTAATTCTAGTCGTTATTATGAACTTGAAAACTTGTTTAAAGCTATTGAATATAACCTTCAAAAAAGTGAGCAGAGAATTGTAGATCTTGAAACTATAATTGGCTCTCGACAAGAAGAATTTTTTCAAATTATTCTGGAACAAGAAACCGCAGAAAGTCATCTCCGTCAATGTTTGGGTATCGCATCCCGTCATCATTTACCTTTATGTATTGCCTTAGTAAAGATTGAAGGGATTGATTTACTTGAAAATTCAGATCCTTTAACCCCTCAACCCCCGGAAGCAACGGCTCTAATTCATAAATTTCAACAGCTTTTACGAGAAAGTGATTGGGCTGTTCATTGGGGAGATCAGGAATTTTTATTAGCGATCTTTTCAGAATTACCCGGAACCCAACTAGCACTCAGTCGCATTTTAAATCATTTCTTAACCGACCCAGAAACACTTCCCAGCACTCCGCCTCAATGTTCGATGTATATTGGATTTACAGCAGTCCAACCTAATGAACATTATCGCGCCTGTATTGAACGCACAAATCAAGCCTTACAAAAAGCCAAAACCACAGGAGAAAATTGTGTTTATGTGTGAGGAAGGTTGAGGGTTGACTGTTAATAGAAGACTTATCATCTCTATTGATTCAGTCTTCCTTTATAATTTAAATAGTGAACCAGTGATTAATTCCAAATCCAACTGCACGATTATAGAATAAAAGTTCAGAGGCTATTTTTAAAGCGGATTTTTGACCTATATTGGTTTCAAAAACTGACGAAAAAACAGCATCAATTTCATTATTTTGGCAAAAGTTCTTGAGTTTTTTAGGAGAACCGACAATAGCAGGCTTAATGACAAAAATATCTAGCCATCCTTGTTGATAGCAAGAGTTTAATTGTTGTAAATTAGCAACGGATTCATCTAAGGCGAGGAGGGTACTATAGCGATCGCATAATTCTAACATTAAATCTAATTGATCAATCGATAAGGGTTGTTCTAAAAATTCAATTTCAATTAACCCTTGATTCGCATTCATTAAATCACAATTTTCTAACCATTTTTGTGCTTGTTCAAAGGTTAAACCCCCATTGGCATCTAACCTGAGATGGATTTTTTGAGCTTGAGAGTTGCTTAAAGTTGTTGTTATACTATGAATTAACTTTTGGAAAATATTGATTTCTTCAGTTATATCATCAACGCCTATTTTCCATTTAAAAGTTTTAGCCCCTTGCTGAAATAGAGTTTTCCAAGTTGTTAATACGGTTTCTCCGGCGGGTAATAATTCGCTATAGTGAAGTTTATTAATATCAAGAAAGCTGTTAGGATTTAACTCTGTGAATGCCGATTCAAACCCGAACTGACAAGCGGGTAAATAATCGGGAATGGTAAAAATTGTTTCAATAGAAATGCAACTCGGAAGTTGTTGACAAAATGTGAGTGCATCTTCCATTGTTTCCGACCCAAACCAACTTAACGGCGCAATTTCTCCCCATCCAATATTACCCTGCTTATCCGTTAAATTTAAAATAATGCCTTCTCGCATTTTCCACATTCCGTGAGCCGTTTTTAGAGGGATTTTAAACGGACGTTGATAGGGTTGAAATTGAAATTGATAGTTCATTTCGATAAAAATTTAATAATGGCATTGATCCACGCTTGAGAATTTTCGATTAAAATATTATGACCACAATGGGGGACAATTTGCAACTGGGAAAGGGGAGATAATATGTTCATTTCTTGATTAATCCGTTTAAATTTATGATCAGATTCTCCAACTAACAGCAATAAAGGAATTTTATTCTGGGGTAATTTTTCCCAGAGTGAAGGTTGATTTCCTGTTCCTAAATAACGCAGAGATTTTGATAATTCCAGGGGATTATTGTTTAAGCGCTGGGTAAAAACTTGTTTAAATTTAGGATGATTTTTTAAGCTTTTAAACAAAGGTTGATCATACCACTGTTCTAAAAAGCTTGGGAAATCTAAGGTTTGCAGTTGTTCGACTTTTTGAAGATCACAAATAAACCGTTTTAATCGTTCTGATTCGGTTTTCAGTCCTGGAGATGTGGATTCTAATATGACTTTTTGAAAATATTCAGGAAAATGCAGCGTTAAATATAATCCCAATCTTCCCCCCATAGAATATCCCATTAAATAACATTGGAAAATCTTCAGATGGTTTAACACTTCTATTAACGCCGTTGCTGTTTGTGGCATTGTATAATAACTATCCTCTCCTAAAACTTGGGTTTTGCCATGTCCTGGGAGGTCAATCGTTAAACAGCAAAACTGAGAGAAAAGAGGAAAAATTCGAGCGTTAAAATCCTGACTATTTCCCAAAAATCCATGTAAAAATAAAATAACAGGTTGATTAATATCACCGTTTAGGGTATAATAAAATTGATAATTTTTTAACCTTATAAACGGCATAGGATTTTAAAAGAATTCTATCAGGGGATTAATCAAGCATCCAATGTAAGACGGGAACAGAAGCCGCACAAAAGGCCATAAATCCAAATAACCCTAAGAGCATTCCAAAAAATAAAAATTCTTCGCCTTTTTGTTTAGCGAGTTTAACAATAAAATAGCTATAACCATAACAGGCGATAAAAAAAATAACGATAAATGCGGTGAAATAATACTGCATTGTGGTTTCGCTCAATTTAGATTCAGCCACACTTAAGTAGCTTTACTGATTATTGTACTAAACTTTGGTTAAAAAGGCAAGTTAATCGTTTTTCTTGCCTCCTCTCAAAATTTTTTAAGATTTAGAAACAAAATCAATATTACAACCGCTTTAATAAGACTCCAGTTTGCCAATAATAAGCTTCTTGTTTAACCGCTAAAACTTGGAAAAAGGGTTTCCATTTTGCTTGAAAATAATCTAAATCATAGAAAACCAGTGAGCGGGTATCTCGTCCCAAGGTAAACATCCCAAAATCTTGATTAATATATTCAAAATAATTTTGAATGCAAGCTTGTTTCTGTTCTTCGGGCCAGATATTATTATTAGAAAGCCATTGTTCTGGAGAGTCCTTAATTTTTTCAAAAATAAAGCGTTCTTGCAGTGTAATAAAAGCTAGTCCTCCGGGTTTTAAAATGCGTCGGAGTTCCAACAACCAAGCATCCGCTAAATCATCAATATGGGTAAAGACAGAACCTGCATAAATTAAATCAAAATAGCGATCTTCAAAGGGTAAATGGGGCATGGTTGTCCCAACAAAAAAATGAAACGGGGGACTCATATTTTGTTGACACCAAGCAATACAATCAGCATTAATATCCGTTCCCCAGATTTCACAAATCTCGGATAAATCTGCTAACTGCCGAAGAATACGTCCCGATGCACATCCAAAATCTAAAATTCGGCTTCCTGTTTTGAGAAAATATCCACAGTCTCGCAATACACTTAACATCACTTGAACTTGAGTTTTTCCCGAGTTAAGATAATATTCCTCATTTTCTACAAAAACTAACATAATTTCTTGAGGAGGAATCGGAAATTGCCATTTTCCTGTTTGGGGATTTTTACCCAAAGAAAGGGATTTAGGCAACACATAAGAGGGAGCTTGTCTCGATTTCGGATAATACTTTAACCAGTCAATAGGTTCTAATGGGTGTGATGATGGGTTGGAAGAATTAATCGCTGGAATTTCGATAAGTTCATTTAATTTTTCTTGTGCTGAACTATCATTGGGTTGCAGTTTTAACACAGTTTCAAAACAAGTAATTGCATCTTTTTTCTGTTCTAAATTAAGATAAGCTAAACCTAAGTTATAATAACAAGAAGCTTCCGTTGAATTCAATTCTAAAGCTTGTTGATAAGTTTGAATTGCCTCTTGCCATCGTTGTAATTGAATTAACCCATCTCCTAAATTTTTATAAGACCAAAAGAAATCGGATTTAATTTGATTGGCTGTGGTATAAACATTAACCGCTTCTTGCCATCGTTTTAACTGAGATAAAGCATCTCCTAAATTAATATAAGACCAAAAGAAATTCGGATCAATAGAAATTGCTTGTTGACATACGGGAATCGCTTCTTCCCATCGCTCTAATTCAATTAATGCTTTACTTAAGCCAATATATGACCAAAAAAAGTCCGGTTTCAATTCCAGGGAACGGCGATAAATAGGAATAACTTCTTCCCATCTTTCTAATGTCGTTAATAGTTCTCCTAATTTTTGATAAACTCCCCAATAGTTCGGATCTAATTCCCTCGCTTTTTGATAGATAGGAACGGCTTTTTCCCATTGTTGAGTCTGGGCTAAACATTCTCCTAAACTATTATAAACCCAAAAGCAATTTGGATCTAATTGACAGGCTTTTTCATAGACAGGAATGGCTTCTTCCCAGCGTTGTAATTTAATTAAGGCTTCTCCTAAATTATTATAAGCCCAAAATTCATTCGGATTTAATTCAATAACTTTTTGGTAAGCGGTAACGGCTTGTTGAAATTGTTCAAGTTTGAGGGAATAGTAGCCAATTCTTTGATAAGCCAAGAGAAATTGAGGATCAACATTAATCAGTTGTTGATAACAGGCGATTGCTTCGGGGAATTGTCCACTTTCTTGATATTGAATTGCCTGTTGATATAATTCACTGATAAGGGAAGCATAGGGATTGGTGGATTGGGAAATGAGTATAGTATCTTCTGGATTAGATGGGTTCATTGTCTTGGGTGTAAATTGTTGAAATGGGTTACTTTTATCTATTCTATCAGTGAATTGCTGTATTTTCTGAATTAGGTAAAAGTCAAAATAAAAATCTTTATTTTACTTTTTATCCTGAGATTATCTCCCTCCAATATTAATATTTTGTACCCGCACGGGAACACAAGCATGAGTCATTTGAGCAATTTGTAAGGGTTCGCCTTTTCCACACATATTAGTACCACATTGTTGCCATTCTGAAGCAGGGCCAATTGCATCGACTTGATTCCAAAAATCTGTGGTCATGGCGTGGTAAGTGACATCTTTTAACATTCCGATAATTTTGCCATTTTTAATCTGCCAAAAACCATCCCCACCAAATTGAAAATTGCGCCGTTGTTGATCAATGGAAAAACTTCCAATTCCATCAATTAAAATCCCCTCTTTGGTATCAGTAATCATCGCGGATAATGTAGCGGTATGGCTTCCTTTTTCTGGCCCTGGTTCTAATCCTAAATTAGGAATTCTCACCATAGGTAAACTTGACCAACTATCGGCAAAAGCACACCCATTACTACTCGAACGTCCTAAACGATAAGCGGTTTCTCGATCTGTTAAATAATCCACTAAAATTCCATCTTTTACTACATACCATTCTTGAGAAGGAACCCCTTCATCATCATAGCCAATGGTGCTGCGTCCAGCCGGTTGAGTGCGATCGCATTTAAAGTTAATCCAAGGTGCTCCATATTGTAAGGTTCCTAATTGATCGGTTGTGGCAAAACTGGTTCCCGCAAAATTAGATTCATAGCCATAAACTCGGTCTAATTCTGTGGGATGACCAACGGATTCATGAATGGTTAAATAAAGATTAGTTGGCTTTAAAATCAATGTGGTTTGAATCCCTGACGGCCCTTTAGGAGCATATACTTTTTCCAGAGCTTCTTCGGCGACCCGTTCAATTTGACTCAATAAATCCGTTTGATCAATATGTTCATAACCTAAATTTAAAGGAGGACGTTCATAACTGCGGCTTTGAGCATCTCCATTCGCCACCGCCGTACAGCGATATCCACTATAACTGCGATAAATTGTTTGTTCAATCAATGACCCTTCTGTAGAGGCAAATAGTTTGTTTTCTTGGTTAAATTGGAGATGGGAACTGGCTTTTCTAATCCCCTGTTCTTCATACTGAAGTAAGCGGTCATTAATCGTTAATAATAAGTCGGCTTTTTCGGTGATGGGAATAGAAAAGGGATCGATTTTAATGGGTGTAATATAACTATCTTGATAAGCTTGAACAGGAACTAAACGCACAGGGTTTTGTTGACATAAACGACTTCCTTTGGCAATTTCAACGGCTAAATTAATCACTCGAATCAGTTCTTCAGGAGTTTGACGATAACTCGCAGCAAATCCCCAAGATCCATTCAGAAGAACTCGAACTCCAAAACCAGATTTCTGATGATCTATAAGGTTACTTAAGGAGCGATCATTAGCATGAAGGCTTTGATTTCGATAAGTACAAAAACGAATATCTCCATATTCACATCCCGCTTGCTGAATCAAATCAATCGCCAGGGTGGCTAAATCGCAGGCTAGAAGTTGTGTAGGTGTTTTTACCATATTTGATGAATTAGATAGGGGAGGTGATTGTAAGGGTTTTTGAAGCTCATTTCAGGGGGTCTGAGCAGATTTTTGGGTAGGAGATTTAGAAACAGAGGAAGGCGTTAATTTGGGCTGGGGTGAAGCCGGTTTAGAAGGTTTTGATTTAATGGTAACAATTTTATCTTTTTTCATTTGCTCTAAGACAACCTCGCTAATAATGTTAGCTCCATGAGAGGTAAAATGAACCCCATCATTGATTTTAACAGATCGGCGTTTACCTGATTTATCGGCAACAAGGGCGGCATATTTTCCTCCTGATGCAAAGGTTCCCCAGGTTGAAATATATTCGATTTTGGGGTAAGCTTGGCTGACAGTTCCATAGATTTTATTCAACACACTAAAGATCCGATTATAACGAGGTCGTCTTGACATGGGTTGACCCACCCAATAAACTTTTCTCACCGAAGAGGTGGAGAGTAATTTAGCATAACGTTCAACTCGTTCTTGATAAGCTTTCTCCCATCCGGGTGTAAATAAGGGGTAATAACGTCCATTTTTGTCGATAATATCTTGACCATCATTCCCCCCAAATAAAATAACAATTACATCGGGTTTATAACTTTTGAGCAAGGTTGTTGTGCGATTATACCAATTATAATAATCGATTCGATTCAGCCCACTAGAAACTTTATAATCTAATTTGGTATTACTAATTTTATAGGTTTTGCGAAGATTATATTGAAGCTTGACTCCTAAATCAAACATAATGGAATCACCCACAAATAAAAAGCGGGTATAGGGTTTTTCCACTGGAGGTTTAGGTTTGGGAGGAAGAGAAACGGGTTTTTTAGCAGCAGAGGAAATCGGTTTTTGAGTCGGTTGAGGATTTGGAGTTGTCAAGGGTTTTTGTTGGGGAGAAAGCTCTCCACTGTTCAAGTTTGCGATTTCAGTTGGGGGAGAAAGTTGATCTAAATTAACCTCTTTAATTTGGTTCCAAAATGCTTGTTCGGTTTGACGAAATCCCTCTAATTTTAACTGTTGTGCAGCTTGTTTAAGGGGAGGTTGTAGAAAGGAACTGGATGCAATACTTTTGAGAAATAAGGAAAAATTAGAAAAAATTAAAGTCAAACTGACTAAACAAACCAGCAGTAAGAATTCTCGATCTTTCATTGGGGATTAAAAATTAAAATAGATAAAGGGAGGAACGCTATTCGGGCCGAGCATAAGAATAGAATACACAAATCCAGAGGTTAAAACAATCCTAAAGAAGATATTTTTTAAAGAAAATAAGCGAATCAAAGCTGAGGTAATGGCTTTACCATAGAAATTAATTAAAACTAAAATAATAAAAATAACCAGATAAAGCTGCCAAACATTAAATTGAACCATCTGAACGTCTGAACTCCAAATTCCTTGCATAAAATTTAAGGCTGTTTCCAGATTAGGAGATTGGAAGAAAATCCAACTCAAGGTAACAAACCCAAAGGTTAAACCCCAATTTAAAACGGAAATTATTGAGGATACTATTGCAGAAGGTTGAAGAGTCAAACGGGGAGTTATTTCTTCTTTAAAGTAATGATTAACGCCTAATCCTAAACCATGTAATCCTCCCCAAATTATAAAGTTTAACCCCGCCCCATGCCAAAATCCTCCTGGCAACATCGTTAAGAATAAATTGAGATATTTTCGTTGTTTTCCATGTCGATTTCCCCCCAAAGGAATATAGAGATAATCTCTCAACCATTCTGATAAACTAATATGCCATCGATGCCAGAATTCTTGTAAACTAAAGGAACGATAGGGACAGTTAAAATTTTGAATAGGACGGAACCCAAATACACTAGAAATTGCATTCGATAAATCGGAATACCCACTAAAATCGACATAAATTAAACAAGAGTAGGAAATTGCTGCTAAAATTAAATCCCCGCGAGAATAGGAACCTGGGTCAGAAAAAGGAAGTTGAGTAAAGTTAAACAGAAAACTGGATAAGGTATATTTTTTAAAGAGTCCTGATAAAATTAAGACAATGACTTCTTCTATTTTATAATCATATTTTTGAGAAGAATTGAGTTGTTGATAAAATTCCTTTGCTCGTGCAATGGGGCCAGAGGCAATTTGCGGAAAATAACTAATATAAATTGCATAATCAATCCACCGGGGAAAAGCCAGGGTTTGACGATAGCAATCAACGAGGTGAGAAATTATTCTAAACGTATAGAAAGAAACCCCAACAGGAACTAAAATTTCTAAGGGTTGAAAGGTAGAAACAAAAGGTAAAAAAGAAAATATTTCTAAGAAACTATCAACAAAAAAATTATAATACTTAAAGGTTCCTAAATACAATATATTAAAAACTATTCCTCCTATTAACCAGAATTTAGCAGTTGTGGAGCGAGATCTTAACCCTAAAAGTATTCCATAATTAATTCCAATATTGATTAACAGAAAAATTAAGAAATTCAATCCCCAAAAAGAGTAAAAAATTAAGTTTGCTACTAATAAAAAAGCTTTATATAAACCCACTTGTTTTTTTAAAGAAATCCCCAAACTAAAAACAATAATAAAAAAAATTAAAAATGAATAAGTTGGAAATAACATGGAAAAATTAGGATACTAGATCAATATCAATCTTATAAGATATTAGCACAAACTCCAAAGATATTCGATATCTTATTCATGATTTAGATAAGCAGATATATTTGAGTGTTGTTTTTATTTTTGAGCCTATTGTCAAGTATCAGTTATTTTTTTACTTGAACATACAATTCTTATATATTAAACATAAATTAATCATATATTTTTAGCTTATGTTAATTTATATTATAATTTCAACTCAAAAGAGTAATAGTGCTATAATATATCTACATTGCTTTTCAGTAGGGGAGGAATAGCAAATGGTTAATAAAATTGCATTATGCAAAGAAAAAAAACGACTTGATGAGAGTGCTATTGATGCTAAAAAGATACAGTATCTTCTCCAAGCCTATCTTAATCCTAATTCCTTAGATGATGAGATTCAAGAGTTTTTTAGGGAGATTGCTGCACTCAAAGGCAAAAGTTTACAAGATACATTAAAAGAAATGGAACAAGGTACACAAAAATACCTTGAAGCTATTGATATGGAAATTTCATTTAAAAATGATATTCCAACCGATATAGAAAAATATGTAGATAAAATCAAAAAATTATCAGAAGGAATAGAATCTTGTTGGGATCTGTTTTCCACAGAAAGCCATAATTTTTTTATTCAATTAGCTTATGATTTTTCTTGTCAACACAGTATTAACTTGCAAGGATGGAGAGGTCTACAAGTTAAACTAAAACTACTTTTACCTTCTCTCAAAAGCGGAAAAAATTTATTGAACGACTATCAAAATTCTTTTTTACTTATTCCTCAAGCTGTTGATCGAGCCGTTGAACTGAGAAAATCTAAATCAACATCACAGTTATGGTCTACAGCCCAAACTTTGTTAAAACAAGCTAAACTAACTCCTGTAAAACAACCCAAGTTATCATCTTTTTTAAAGCATTTAGGACAAACTCCAGAGGAACAAATCAAAAACAATCAAGCTGCGATGAATTGGGCTAAAGAAAGATTACAAGCCATTCAAGCTAAATGGAATGAAGAGCTATCTTAGATATGATTGTTATTTTAGATTCAGGTGTACTGGGTTTATTGGTTAGTCCTATTAAAGAAAGTTCAAAATTAGAGGATAGTATAACTTATCAATGTGGAGAATGGTTTTATTCTCTTCTTGCTAAAGGAGTTTATGTTGTAACATCAGATATTTCTGATTATGAGGTTAGAAGAAAACTGATTCACATTAAAAGTGAAAGTCTAGTTGAGCTAGATCGCTTAAGAAATGATGGAATTATTGATTTTTTACCCCTGACTCCAGAGGTCATGCAAAAAGCTGCTCAATGTTGGGCTGAAGTTCGAGAAAAAAATATTTCTACAGCAGATATTAAGAATATTGATGCAGATATGATAATTGTTGCTCAATGGAGTATTTTGTGTGAAGAGTACCCAGGACAAAGGGTTTTTATTGCAACTACTAATGTTAAGCATTTAAAAATATTAGCTCAAGATAATGCTCAAGAATGGATGAATATAAAAGTTTAGCATTTTAATAAAATAGCGATATTCATCGATATATTTGAGAGTCGGCTTCTGAGTGCAGGCTTCATCTATTATTCCACTTAGATTTGAGGATTTTTCTTTGATTTTACCCTCCTCAGAGTGACACAAAAGCGATATTGTGTAATAATTATAGAATATGCAATTTAAAACTAGGAACTCAATATGCTGATAGAATTCAGCGTTGGTAATTATCTATCTTTTAAAGAAACTGTCACCTTTAGTCTGGTGGCATCAAAAGTTTTTTCCTATCATAAAGAACTTGATGAAAATAATGTTTTTAATTTTGATGATGAGTTGAGATTGGTTAAAAGTGCCGCTGTGTATGGTGCAAATGCCAGTGGAAAAAGTAACTTAATTAAAGCAATGGGTTTTATGACAAGGTTTATATTAACCTCCTCTAAAGAAACCCAGGTCGGAGATGAAATTGATGTTAAAGAGTTTAAGCTGAACACACAAACAGTAGATAAACCCTCTTTTTTTGAAATCGTTTTTATTTTAGATCAAACAATCTATCGATATGGATTTGAAGTTAATAGAGAACAAGTAATTTCAGAATGGTTGTTTCATGTACCCAAAGTTAAAGAAATTAATTTGTTTCAGAGAAATTGTGATCAAATTGAAGTTAAAAAGCAATTTGAAAAGCTAGGAAAAGAATTTTTTGAAAGAACTCGTCCAAATGCTTTGTTTTTATCTGTTATAGCTCAATTTAATGGGAAAATAGCCAGCCATATTTTACTTCTTTTTACAAAAAAATTTAATGTTCTTTCAGGATTGCATGAACACTTGTATCATCAATATACAATTGCTCAATTCAAGAAAGACCCTGATCCGATCATTCAACTCATCAAACAGCTAGATTTAGATATTTATGATATCATTTTAGAATTTAATAGGATTAAAACAATTCATAAAAAGTATAATGATCAAGGTGAAATAGTCAGCTTAGAAAAATTTGACCTTAATGAAGAGGAATCTGAAGGAACGAAGAAACTCTTTGCCTTTGCTGGGCCAATTTTGGAAACTTTAACCAATGGAAAAGTATTAGTTATTGATGAATTAGATTCTAAACTGCATCCTTTAATCACTCAGACACTGATTAATTTATTCAATTCTAAGACAACTAATCCTAAAAATGCACAGCTAATTTTTACGACACATGACACTAACTTATTAAGTAATAAAATCTTTAGACTTGATCAAATCTGGTTTACGGAAAAAAATAATCAAGGAGCTAGTGACCTTTATTCTTTGATAGAATATAAAGTTAGCAGTGATGCGTCACTAGAAAGCGATTATATTAAAGGTAAATATGGAGCTATACCTTTTATTGGCAATTTAGAGCAATTATTTAATAAATAACATGAACAAAAAGAAGTCTTCCATTAAAAACAAAAAAGAAATAACAAATCGTGGTTACTTAGACAGAAATAATACCGTAGAACGTCGAGGAAACCCTCGCAAAAGATTGTTAATTGTTTGTGAAGGTCAAGAAACTGAACCTAATTATTTTAATAATTTATATAAAAATCTTAACAGAGGACATCTTTATATTCAAGTAAAAGGAGAAGGTAGAGTTACATTAAGTTTAGTAGAAAGAGCAATAGAATTAAGAAATGAAGATGGAGAATATAATGAAGTTTGGTGTGTTTTTGATCGAGATTTTAAATCAGAAAATAAGAATCAACAAAATTTTAATGCCGCGATCGCTCTCGCTTTAAGAGAGAACATTAGATTAGCAATTTCAAATGATGCTTTTGAACTTTGGTATTTATTACATTATGAGTATTATATAAGTGAAACCCATAGAGATAATTTATCTCAAAAATTGGAAGAAAGACTTGGTAAAAAGTACAATAAAAACCTTGATTTATATGAAAAATATCTTAAACAACGTCAACAAACAGCTATCAAAAATGCAGAAAATCTATGGAAAGATATTTCATCGGATACAACAAAAGCAATTTATTTTGATAAGCAACACCCTGAAAAATTCCCTGAAATAACAGATCAGTTAATTCATGAACTCACTCGACAACATAATATTAATCCATCGACCACAGTATATAGTTTAGTCCAGAGATTAATCTATCTTTCTGAGAATGATCAAACCTCTATTTGTTCTGAAATTTAAAACTATTGGCTACAGATTATACTCAATAATGGATTAATATGATTGATTTTTTTCATTGATTTCCTTATTCTATTCTAAATTTTACAATAGAATAGAATAAGGCTCTTTCTTAGCAGGGCAAAGGTTAACTATTTCAAACCATCAACTAACTGCGTTTTTGCACTCTCCAACGCTTCTTTTAACTTCGTTGCATCCCGTCCTCCCGCTTGCGCTAAATTCGGACGTCCGCCACCGCCACCGCCGCAAATTTTGGCTATACCGCCGATGAATTTACCCGCTTGTAAGCCTTTATTATTAACAGTTTTACTGAACGCGGCAACAAAATTAACCTTACCATCCGTTGTTGCTGAACCTAAGACAACAGCACTTTCTCCTAACTTTTGTTGGAGACGTTCTGCGGCGGTTTTTAACGATTCTGCATCGGCATCATTCAGTTCTGCTACAATTAATTTAAACTCACCAATGGTTTCAGCAGTGGTTAATAATTGTTCAGATTTGGCGATCGCTAATTCCGCTTTAACACCTTCTAATTGTTTCTGAGTTGCTTTTAACTCCTGTTGTAAATTGGTAATTCGGTCGGGTAATTCTTCGGGTTTGGCTTTAAAGCGATCGCCTAAATCTTTTACCACCATATCCCGAACTTTCAAATACTCTAAAACCGCTTGTCCGGCTACGGCTTCAATGCGTCGAATTCCTGATGCAATACCTGTTTCAGAAATAATCTTAAATAGACCAATTTCGGCGGTATTACTAACATGAGTTCCCCCGCATAATTCCATCGAAACCCCAGAATAATCAACCACCCGCACAATATCAGAATATTTCTCTCCAAACATCGCAGTAGCACCTTTGGCTTTGGCGGCTTCTAATGCCATTTCCGCAATAACGGCTGGATGAGCTTCGGTGATCCAACTATTCACTTGATCTTCAACTTGTTGCAGTTCTTCAGACGTTAACCCACGAGGACAATTAAAATCAAACCGTAACCGTTCAAAATCCACTAAAGAACCCGCTTGAGAAATGGAAGGATCTACTATTGATTTTAACGCTGATTGTAACAAATGGGTTGCGGTATGATTGGCTTGGGCACGACGACGACAGGCGCGATCAATTTGGGCATTTAAGGTCATTCCGGGGGTCACTCTTCCCCGTTCAATTCGTCCAAAATGGATGAAAATATTGGATTCTTTTTTAACATCATGAACCCGAATTACCGTATCCCCATAACTTAAATAACCGCGATCGCCAATTTGTCCCCCAGACTCAGCATAGAAGGGCGTTTTATTCAAAATCACTTGAATTTCTGTTCCTGCTTCTGCTTCCTCAACGGGTTTTCCATTCACTAAAACCGCTTCAACTTTAGCATCAGAAGTAAATAAGGTATAACCTAAAAATTCTGTTGAGTGAATATGGTCTGCTAACTGGTCTAAACTGCCTTGAACGGTTAAATCAATGGTTTCATGGGCATCTTGAGAACGACGGCGCTGTTCTTCCATTGCCGTTTCAAACCCTGCAATATCAACCGTTAACCCATTTTCTTCGGCAACTTCTTGAGTTAATTCTAGGGGGAAACCATAGGTGTCGTATAACACAAAGGCATCTTGACCGGAAATTTCACTCTTAGCTTTTTCAATAATTTCCGCTAACAGTTTTTCACCCCGTTCTAAAGTTTCTAAGAACCGGGTTTCTTCTCTTTGTAATTCCCCCTTAATTGCAGTTTCCCGTTGACGAACATTCGGATAAGCTGCTTCTGATAATTGAATCGCGGTTTCAGCCACTTGGGTTGTAAATTCCCCACTAATTCCAATTAACCGACCGTGACGAACAACCCGCCGAATTAAGCGCCTTAAAATATAACCCCGACCAATATTAGAAGCGGTAACGCCATCAGCAATTAAATGCACAACTGCCCGAATATGATCCCCAATGACTTTCAGAGAAACTTTAGTTTTCTCATCGGATTTGTGATAATCTATTTTAGCAATTTCCGCCGCCGTTTTAATAATCGGAAAAATCAGATCCGTTTCGTAATTATTGGGAACTTGCTGCAAAATTTGCGCCATGCGTTCTAACCCCATTCCTGTGTCAATATTTTGATTTTGTAAGGGGGTTAAATTGCCATCATTATCTCGGTTATACTGCATGAAAACCAAGTTATAAAACTCAATAAACCGAGTATCATCCTCTAAATCAATATTGTCTTCGCCGCGTTCGGGATGAAAATCATAATAAATCTCTGAACAGGGGCCACAGGGGCCAGTGGGGCCAGATTTCCAAAAGTTATCCGCTTCTCCCATACGTTTAATGCGTTGGGGAGGCACCCCAATTTTATCGCGCCAAATGGCAAAAGCTTCGTCATCTTCCTCAAATACACTCACCACCAAACGGTCTGGAGGTAACTCAAACACTTTTGTTGAAATTTCCCATCCCCATGCGATCGCTTGTTGTTTAAAATAATCTCCAAAGCTAAAATTACCCAACATTTCAAAAAATGTATGGTGTCTAGCTGTTCTACCGACATTTTCAATATCATTAGTACGGATACATTTTTGGGACGTGGTGGCGCGGGGAAATTCGGGTTGTCGCTGTCCCAGAAATATCGGTTTAAAGGGTAGCATCCCGGCAATGGTTAACAAAACCGTCGGGTCTTCAGGAACTAAAGACGCACTCGGCAGAATTTTATGCCCTCTTTCGGCATAAAAGTTAAGAAATTTTTGACGAATTTCGCTGCCAGTGGAAAATTTAGGGGAAAAAGTCATAACACTCACTTTAAAAAAACCAGACCAACCTTTCAGAATAAATGAAAGATCAAATTTTACATCGGATAATTCCTATTTTAATTGTTAGCCTGTCTGCAATGGGCGGCGCGGTCGGAGGAATTTTATTTCGTCAAACGGTCATTGTTGAACGTTTCCCTACCCTTCTGCCTCGGTTGCCCTTTGCCAATGCCTTACCGCCACTCGAAATTATTGCTGACAACGAAGTCCGTCCCTTACCGGGAAAACTGGATGAGGTGTTAATGTTTAATAGCAATAGTCCAGAATGGATTAAACAGGAAGGGATTTTACTCTCAACCTTTCCGGGGGGATGGCGTGGTGATCCTGAAGCTCATTTAGAATATCGTTTAACTGGAGAATTTGAAGTTTTTGCTCATCATTTTACCCACACTCCTCCTGATTTAAAAACCTTGTATTTGGGGTTAATCGTTCATAATCCTGATGCTGAACCTGTTACGGTTGAAGTATCATCAGCCGCAAGTTATTTATTAGAGCCAGATGCTCCTTTTAAAGAAAAGCCTGCCCTCAGTGATAATACCAAAGGTGAGATTTATTCCGGGCCAGGAATTCGGGCCGTTGATGATGTTTTAAGGGAAAAGCGCCAATCTGAATTTCCTGAAACCTTAGAACTTGGCCCTGGTGAAAGCCAAATGTTAATGAATTTACCCATCCCAGTCCAGGGGTTAGACCGTCCGGTGAATGGACGTTCTACGTTGATGCGCTTGAAAGTCCGGGGCCAAACCGATGATTCCGCCCCGGCTTCCATTTATATGGCTAGTTTAGCCCAATTTGCGAAGATGCACCCTGATGGCAAGGAACGGGCGCCAACCTTAGAAGAATGGCAACAGTTACTTGATAATGGCACTTTAGCACAACCCCGCGATCAAATACCTACTCCTCCAGAACAAACGGGAGGTCAGTTAATTTATAGTCGGGTTGCTGGAGTTCAGGAAGGGGCAAAATGGGAAGCAGATTTAGTCGATGAGGGTAAAGATTTTCTGACCATTCCTGATAGAGGAAAGGGAATTTCTTTCCCCATTAGTACAGTGCGGGCGGGAACTTTAGGAACAAAACAAGTGCAAGCTGCGCCGTTAATTGTACGTTATCCTGATACGGCTTATGAATCTCATGGCAATTATGGCGTACATTATGATTTACATTTACCGTTATTAAATACAACCGATGAAACTCAAAGGGTAACGATTAGTTTAGAAACCCCTTTTAAAGAAGAAACCTTATCCAAAAAAGGCTTAATTTTTCGACAACCGCCTTTGAATTTTCCCTTTTTTCGAGGAACAATTCGGTTAAGATATGAAGATGAACAAGGAAAAACGGTGATCAAATATCTGCATTTATGGCATCGTCGAGGACAAATTGTTGACCCGTTAGTTAAATTAAAATTAAATCCGAAATCCTCTCGCTTTGTCCGGGTTGATTTTCGTTATCCTCCCGATACGACACCCCCCCAAGTTTTAACCGTAAAAACCTTAAATTAATATTCCTCCAATATTTGCTATACATTCCCCCTGTAGAGACGTTGCATGCAACGTCTCTACAGGGGGGGTAAGGTAGCATCTATAATGAGATTTCATATAACACCAATCAAATAGGATTGCTATCGTGTAAAATTTCTTATGACTCATCTGAAAATAGTCTAATAATCCTTGATAATAAGAAGGATAAGCACCAATACAGGGATCTCAAGCAATGATTACAGGCGAATTAAAATCCAAAGTTGATAAATTGTGGACAACTTTTTGGAATAATGGCATTAGTAACCCCCTATCGGTGATTGAACAAATATCCTATTTACTGTTTATTAAACGCCTAGATGACCTACAATTAGCCCAAGAGAAGAAGATCAAACGCTTAGGGGGAACATTAGAAAATCCCACTTTTACCTCAGAAAATAATCATTATCGTTGGTCTGTATTTAAAAATCAAAACTCTGATGATATGTTAGTTACGGTCAGGGATTCTGCTTTTCCCTTTATCAAAACTATCGGTAAGGAAGGGGGAACTTATGCTCAACACATGAAGGATGCTGTATTTTTAATTGCTAACCCTGCTTTATTAGCAAATGTAGTCGGACAAATTGACCAAATCTTTGAATTACTCAATCAACAAGCTAGTCAATCTCAAGATAAAACCTATATCGATTTACAGGGGGATCTTTATGAATATATGTTATCAAAACTCACCACCGCCGGAACAAATGGACAGTTTCGCACCCCTCGCCATATTATTAAAATGATCGTCGAATTAATGAATCCTAGCGCCCATGAGGTAATCTGTGATCCCGCTTGTGGGACGGGGGGCTTTTTGGTGGCGGTGGCAGAATATTTGCGTCAACAAAAAGATAGGGAGGGTAATTCTATTTTGCATAATCCTGTTAATCAGAAGCACTTTAATCAGGAGATGTTTCACGGTTTTGATTTTGATGCGACCATGTTACGAATTGGCAGTATGAATATGATGTTACATGGCATTGAAGACCCGAAAATTGAGGCGAGGGATTCCTTAGCAGAGGAGCATTCAGAAGTATCGGAAGCTTTTACTTTAATCTTAGCAAATCCGCCTTTTAAGGGATCGTTAGAAGCGAATACAATTGCTAAGGATTTAACCAAAATTATTAATACTAAAAAAACCGAATTATTGTTTGCGGCGTTGTTTTTGCGGTTATTAAAAAAAGGCGGGAGAGGGGCGGTAATTGTGCCGGATGGGGTGTTATTTGGTTCGTCTAATGCCCATAAAACCCTGCGTCAAACCCTGGTAGAAAACCATAAGTTAGATGGGGTGATTTCCATGCCTTCGGGGGTTTTTAAGCCTTATGCTGGAGTTTCTACGGCGGTGCTGATGTTTACTAAAACGGGGGTAGGGGGTACGGATGCAGTTTGGTTTTATGATATGGAAGCGGATGGTTTATCGTTGGATGATAAGCGTCAACCTGTGGAAGAAAATGATATTCCTGATATTATTGCTAAGTGGCGCGATCGCAATCTAAACAAAGACATTGACCGCAGCAGTAAGGCTTTTTTTGTGGCGAAGGAGGAAATTGTTAAAAATGGTTATGATTTATCGATCAATCGTTATAAGGAGGTAGAATATGGGGAAGTTAGTTATGAGTCTCCGGCGGTGATTTTAGGTCAGTTAAAGTTAATTGAAGGGGAGATTATGGCGGATTTGGAGGTGTTAGAGGAAATGTTAGGTATAGTATAGCAAGTCTAAATCAATTGTATAAATAGTTTGGCATCTAATTCATCGTAGGGGCGAGGCGCGCCCCATTGGTGTCAACTTAAGCCGAAAACCCGTGATTACAGCCGAGATTAGATCCCCCTAAATCCCCCTTAAAAAGGGGGACTTTGATCTTCTGTTCCCCCCTTGTTAAGGGGGGTTAGGGGGGATCATTGACTGGGAATCAGATAGCGCTATAGGTAGGAATATTATGGAAGTTGTAGTAGTAAACAGTAAAGAGGATATTTTTGAGCAATTACGGAAGCATCAAAAAACCTTAGAAGGTTATGGCGTAAGGTAGATGTTTTAACTCCTGAGTCTTTGAGCCCATATTTTCGGGATAGAATTTTAGGGGAGGTAGAATATGTTTCATTCTCCTGATGATTATTTAGGTCATATTCTCTGTAGGGGTTGGGTTTTCCAACCCAGATCCCTAGAGGGTTGGGAGGGACGCCACCCCTACGATAAAATATTACAACCGATTGGGGATTGCTATAGTTTGATTCAATTGCAGGAGTAATCAATTTTTTTATGAATATTAAGCAGCTAATTAATGCGGAATTGGATCATTTATCAACTCAGGAATTACAGGAATTTTATGAGTTGTTAAAAAGTCGGAGTCAAGACAAAAAAAAGGTTGATGATGATTCTGATTGGGATAAACTTTCCCAAATATTAGATGAATGTAAAATCAATACGGGAATTACTGATTTAGCTTATCAACATGATCACTATATTCACGGCACTCCTAAACGGGAAGTTGAGTAAATGAAACAGGTTTTTGTTGATACTTCTGCTATTAACTTAATTAAAGGAGATTAAATTATGAATAATTTATTAATAAAACGTATTACTATAGATCCTAATATCTGTCATGGTAAGCCTTGTATTCGAGGTTTAAGGTATCCTGTGGAATTTATTTTAGAGTTACTCAGTTCAGGAATGACTACAGAGGAAATTTTAATAGATTATGAGGATTTGGAATTAGATGATATTTTAGCTTCGTTATCTTTTGCTACAAAATAATTATTTAATTGTTTTTACTTCTTAATAGCATTATTTTTTTAAAGGAGATGTCAGCATGGAATCTAAAATAAATTATGTTTCTCTTAATGAAATATGTACTATTCAAACAGGTAAAAAAGATGCTAATTATGGAGACAAAGGGGGAGAATACCCTTTTTTTACTTGTGCTGATAAACCTATTTTGAGTCCAACATATTCATTTGATGGGGAGTCAATAATTCTTCCGGGTAATGGGGCTAATGTTGGAATGGTTTTTTATCATGTTGGTAAATTTGAAGCATATCAAAGAACTTACGTTTTAAATAACATTAAATGTAATTCAAGATATTTATTTCATCATCTATCTGCTTATTGGAAAAAATTTAATTTATCGAAGCAATTCGGTTCAGCAACTAATTATATTAGGATGCAAAATTTTTTAGATTATACAATCCCCTTACCCCCGATCGCATCTCAACGTAGAATAGCGGATATATTGGATAAAGCAGACGAAATTATCAGGAAAAGAAAAGAAGCGATCGCTCTTACCGAACAACTGCAAAAATCCATCTTTCTCGATATGTTCGGCGATCCTGTTATTAATCCTAAAGGTTGGGAGGTTAAAAGACTAGAAGACGTTACGACAAAAATCACTGATGGAGTTCATGCAAAACCTGAATACACAGCAACGGGTATTCCCTTTATTTCAGTAAAAGATATTACAACAGGAGAATTACTTTTTGATAATTGTAAATTTATTAGTGAAGAATCTCATTTTAAATATACAAGGAGATATAAACCTGAATATGGAGATATTCTTTATACTAAAGTAGGAGCAACTTATGGAAGACCAGCTTTAGTTAATGTTCAAAAAGAATTTTCAATATATGTTAGTGTTGCTTTATTAAAACCTAATCGAGAGATTATAAAATCAGAATTTTTGAAAGAAGTTATGGCAACCTCTGCGGTTAAATCCCAAGCAGATAAATCTATCAAAGGAATTGGAGTTCCAGACTTACATTTGAATATGATAAAAAATTTTTTAATCCCTGTCCCAAGTATATCTATTCAAGATGAATTTATAAAAAAATTCAAAAAAATTAATCAACAAAAAATCAAACTTGAACTTCATCTACAAGAATCAGAAAATTTATTTAACTCTTTATTGCAAAAAGCATTCAAAGGGGAATTATAGATGAATAAAACCCAAACAAAAATTATCTGTCAAGGAGAATATATTTATGAATACAAAAAACACCCCATCAGAAAAAGAGGATAAAGCCCGATGGAAAAAGTAATTAAAAAAATCAAGATTAAAGAACAAAAAAGTGACTTTAACTATTGGCAACAACAACCATACGAAAAACGATTAGAAGCCTTAGAAGAAATCCGTCAACAATACCATCAATATAAATATAATAATGCTGAACCCAGACTTCAAAGAATTTATCGAATTAAAACGCCATCTCGATAGAGACAGTTGAGATTTTAGTTGTGCTTCAGTTGCTCCCAGTGCCCAGTCGCCTATAATTTATGTTATACTATTTATAGCTAAACAATTATTAATAGTAAAATGTCCACAACTATTCCTTTAACTATTAATTTACCCCAAGAACTGGTAAATGCTTCAGAAGAACTAATCAAAGCTGGTAAAGTCAAAAATTTCGATGAATTTATCGCTACTGCGGTACAAAATGAACTGCTTAAAAATAATCTTTCTGGAGATTCTTTGTCTGATGAAGATCCGATTTTTGGTTTAGGGAAAAATCCTGTTAACAGTGGCATAACTGACGCTTCTAATAACTTAGACAAAACTACTATAAACTTTTAAAGACATGAAAAATATCACCATTAAATTATCGCCAGAAATTGCCTTAAAATATCAGCAAATATCTGATCAAGACAAAGAAAATATAGAAAAACAAATAGAGAATATGATTGATTTAGAGATAGAAAAAATCAAGAAGAAAGCTAGTGATAACCTCAGTAAATTAATGGATCAAGCTAGTGAAGAAGCTCAAGCCAATGGATTAACTCCTGAAATATTAGAGGAGATACTAAACGAAGATGAATAAACTTAAAATTGTTTTTGATTGCAATGTTGTAATCAGTGCTTTTTTGTTTAAAAATAGTTATCCTCGTTTGGCATTAGAAAAAGCTAAAAAGTATCATATAATTTTAGTTTCAGACTCTATAATTCAAGAACTAGAAACAGTGATCAAGAGAAATAAATTTGATCGCTATATTTCTATGAAAATCAGAGAAGAATTATTAAAAGACTTGATAGTAGTAGCTGAACAAATAAACCCTAATGAACTCATTACAGATTGTCGAGATCCGAAAGATAATAAGTATTTAGAATTAGCAGTAAGCGGTAAAGCTCAATATATCATCACGGGTGACAAAGACTTATTAATATTAAACCCTTTCCGAGAAATTAAGATTCTTCAACCCGATGAATTTTTATCTATCACCTAAACCAAAAACATCGCCATGTCATCTAACTTTGACTTTTTAAAACCCGACTTTCCCGAAATCTACGAAAGTGCCACCCGTGTCGAAACCCTCGCCCTAACCGATAGCCGTGCTTGTTGCTTCTATGCCCGTTATACCCTTGAGCAAGCCGTTATCTGGCTCTATGATCATGACCCCTATTTAATACTACCCTACGATAATAATTTAGGGGCATTAATCCACGAACAAACATTCAAAGATAACCTACCTCCTAACCTTTTCCCCAAAGTTCGCATCATCCACAAAATGGGCAATAATGCCGCCCACAGTAACGAAAAAATCAGTGAAAAAGACGCAGATTATATTACTCAAGAATTATTCCATTTTCTCTATTGGCTTTGTCGCTACTACTCCCCCAACGGTAAAAACCTCCCCCAACTCAAATTCATTCCCCCCTTATTAAGGGGGGTTAGGGGGGATCAAAAAACCCTTGCTCAACTGCAAAAACTAGAGCAAGAATTATCCCAAGCTCAAGAAATAGCAAGAATTGCCCAAAAAACACAGCAACAAACAGAAGCAGAATATAACCAAATTAAAGCAGAAATTAGTCAACTCAAACAGGCAAATAGTACCGTTAAAGATCACCATGACTATAACGAAACTGATACCCGTAAATACTTAATTGATGTATTACTTAAAGAAATGGGTTGGGATTTAACTCAACCCCACTTTACCGAATATGAAATCACCGGAATGCCCAAAGCCGTTAACCCCACAGGTAAAGGCTATATTGATTATGTATTATGGGATGATAACGGCTTACCCCTGGCTATTATTGAAGCGAAACGTACCCAAAAAGACGCAAATCTAGGTAAACAACAAGCCCAACTTTATGCTAACTGTTTAGAAAAACAATTTAACCAGCGCCCGATTATTTTCTACAGTAATGGCTATCAAACCTATCTCTGGGATGATGGCAACTATCCCCCGCGTCTGGTGGAAGGCTTCTTAAAAAAAGATGAATTACAAAGAATAATTTATCGCCGCCGTCACCGAAAACCCCTTGAGATTGTTTTACCCAATCCAGAAATAGCCGGAAGAAGCTACCAACTCGAAGCCCTAAAACGAGTTACCGAAACCTTTAACAAAAAAGCCCGGAAAGCCTTGCTCGTCATGGCAACAGGCACAGGGAAAACCAGAACCGTGATCGCCCTAATTGATATATTAACTAGAGCCAACTGGATAAAAAGAGTGTTATTTTTAGCTGACCGTAGCTCTTTAATCACCCAAGCTAAAAGGGCTATCCAGAAACACTTACCCCACGCCACCGCCATAGACTTAACCCAAGAAAAAGACGTAAGCGGTGCAGATATCATCCTCTCCACCTATCCAACGATGATGAATCGCATCAACAGCGACAACGATATTCCCCCCTTAGTAAGCAGGGCTAGGGGGGATCAAACCTTAGTAAGCAGGGCTAGGGGGGATCAAAAAAGAGATGAAATTAATCGCCTGTTTGGAGTGGGTTATTTCGACTTAATTATTATAGATGAAGCCCATCGCAGTATTTACCAAAAATATCAAGCTCTATTTACCTATTTCGATGCTTTATTAATCGGTTTAACCGCCACCCCCCGAAACGAAATTAACCGAGATACCTACGGCATTTTTGAATTAGAAGCAGGAAATCCCACCTTTGCCTATGAATTACAAGATGCGATCGCCGATGGCTATTTAGTGCCTCCGACGGGTATCAATGTACCGTTTAAATTTTTGCGGAGTGGGGTAAAATATGTTGAACTGACCCCCGAAGAAAAATTAGAATATGAGGAAAAATTCTATAATGAAGAAACCGGAGAAATCCCCAAGGAAATTAACGTCGCCGCCCTCAATCGTTGGTTATTTAATATTGATACGGTGGATAAAGCTTTAGAAATTCTCATGGATTGGGGTTTAAAAATTCATCAGGGCGATCGCCTTGGCAAAACGATTATTTTCGCCCGAAATCATCAACACGCCCAATTTATCGAGGAAAGATTTAACTATAATTATCCCCAATTTAAAGGTAAATTTGCCCGGATTATCGACAGTCACGATAATTATGCTCAAAGTCTACTCGATGACTTTTCAGAGGCGGAAAAAGATCCCATGATAGCAATTTCTGTGGATATGTTAGACACGGGGGTAGATGTGCCAGAAGTGGTGAATTTAATGTTTTTTAAACCCGTTTACTCCGAGGTAAAATTTAATCAAATGATCGGTAGAGGCACTCGTTTATGCCCTAATTTATTTGGATTTAGCAAGGATAAAACGGAATTTTTAATATTTGATTTATGCGATAATATTGCTTATTTTAGTCAAGAAATTACCGAAAAGAAACAATCCCCGACTGAATCATTACAAACTCGACTTTTAAAGGCAAAATTAGAGTTATGGGACTGTTTAAATACCGCAGAAACGACAACCCTTGGGAATAATCCTCAAAATCGCGTTAAAGAGTCTCAAGCGTCCTATACTGTCGTTAAAAGCAATAATCTCAAGGAAAAAATACTAGATGAATTATATCAACACGTTGCCAGTATGGAAGACAATAATTTTCTGGTGCGTCGCCATTTAGAAACCGTTTTAATGTTCCGTCAACGGGAAAAATGGTATAATTTAAACCCAGAGGATCGGCAAGTTATTGTTAATACCCTCATCCCCCTACCCAATACTTTACCTGTAGAAAATCCTCGGATTAAAAACTTTGATTTGCTGTGTCTAAAAATTCAGTTAGCTATCCTCAAAAATAGCCAAGATTTTGAAAGATTACGGGATCAAGTCCGGGATTTATTAACTTATTTAGAAGCTAAAAAAACCATTCCTATTGTTAAGGATAAATTGAATTTAATTGAACAAGTCCAGACTGAAATATGGTGGCAAGATGTGACAGTTTATTTAGTAGAAGAAATGAGGCTAAATCTGCGGGATTTAATGGTGTTGATTGATCAACAAGATGAAACAATCATCTATACTGATTTTGAGGATGAATTAGGGGAGTTAGAAATCGTAGATGTCCCTAACCGTCAAATCGGTTTCAGCCCCTATCAATACCGTAAAAAAGTAGAAAGCTATATCTTAGCCCATCAAGATCATATTGCGATCGCTAAGTTAAAAAGAAATTTATCTTTAACAAACACTGATTTACAGGAATTAGAAAAGATGTTATTTACCTCAGAAGCAATCGAATCTAAGGATAAATTCGAGTTAGTCTATGGTCAAAATATTAACCTGAAAAGTTTTATTTTGGAATTGGTAGGTTTAGACAGAAATACTGCTAAACAAGCTTTTAGTAAATATTTGGAAAATAATAACCTCAATGCTAATCAAATTCGTTTTATTGAACAAATTATTAACTGGTTAACCCAAAATGGGGTTATGAATCCCTCTCTTTTGTATGAATCCCCTTTTACTGATATTCACACCGAAGGATTAGATGGAGTTTTTAACCAGGAGGATGCTAATAATATTGTTACCATCATTTGCTCTTTTGATCAACCGATAGAAACAACCTACTCTGCTTAATTGATTGAAAAAAAATAATTATCTCCATTTTAGCACAAAATTAACCTGTTAAAAAAGCGATCGGCCTTAATTATTAAGAGGAAGGAAAATAGTTTTCCCCCCTCTTAATAATTAACTATTTGGGCTGTTGTAGGTAGTTGAGGATTTTATCGAGTTTCTCCTCTAATTTACGGTTAGCATCCTCCAACTTAGCAATTTTATCCAACAATTGTTGATTGCTAGAAGTTGCACTCGCCTCCCGCAATTTACGGACATCTTGACCAAAACCCATCAAAGCCGGACGTTCCACATAAGTAACCCGGTGTAGCACCCGCCAAGCTTTATTCGGTTTACCTGCTTGAGCTTGACGCAACGCCCGTGCTTCTTCGTCATTGCTTTGCAACCATTCAGGGTCAACGACATAATTAAAGAAGTCTTGGAAGTTTTGGGTGCTACCTTCGAGATAGAAGCTCATAAACCGATAGCGATCTACTTTTTCCCCAGGTAAAATAGGTCGATCCTTATAATCCGTAATCCCTTTAGACTCTAAACCACTTAAATCCACATTCAACTCAAACCCCTTACTCCGCAGTTCCGTTTTACTCATGGTTTGAGTTAAATTAACCGTTGCTTGAGCAGAGAGTTCTGCATCATGAAAAGAAGCAACAAACTTGCCTTCAACTCCTGAACCCGCATTCATAATAAAAGAACCACCAATGGTATGCTCTACCGTATTGGCAAAACTTTGCGCTTCCGTGCGTAATCCACCATCGGCATCCCAAACGTAGGTATTGACGATATTACGCTTACCAGAGCGAATTTGGATGCTTTCCATGCGTTTCTGCCAACCCGCAAAACTTTCAGTAGCTTGTACCCGTTTCTCTTGGTCACCAATTTTGCTTTGGATTTCCGCTTGTTTCTGCTGGGTAGCAATTTGTTGCTCCTTGGTTTTAGCGGCTGCTTCATCCTTTTGTTTCTGGAGTTTTGCTTCCTCAGCTTTTTTCTTTTCTTCCTCAGTCATGGTGCTGCTGGGTTTGTCTTCTTCTCGTTGTACCCCAATTGTGCTGGGTGCCGGGCCACTGTCGATATTCCGATCCAAAGAAGTTTCATCGACTAAACGCACATCAAAGTTAGAGAAGTAAGATTCCCGTCGCTTGTCTTCAGCTTCAATCTGGCGTTTGAGGTCGTAAGCTTCTTGTAGGCGATAGTAACTGGCGGGATAGAGAGAACCATACTGCGATCGCATTTCTGGAACGTGCTTAAAGAAGCGATCGCTCGTGGCACTGCTACCTGTGAGCCCATCTAAGCTCCCATTCATCGTGTAAGCCGGATTCATCAAAAAGGTGATGGTGTTGACATCAGGAGGAATGCCATCCACAGGCAATACTTCATAGCCGACCATTTTGCCACTGCGGGCAAGACGAGTGACAAAAACATCCGCGATGGCTGAAACCACTAAGGCATAACCGATGTTTTTAGGAATAAAACGAGTCCCTAAATGAGGAAATTTAGGAGTAACTTCTGGTGTTCCTCGTAGTTCTAGTTTATCGGTCATGCTCAGAGAGGAACTGGAAGTAATACTGCTTTCATTTTGGAATTGGTAGCTGAAGTCAAAGTTGCTTTTGTAACCCGAATGCCATGCCGCTAGTACATAGCTGATATTGTCAGTACCACCACTGATTTCTCCTTCTGTACCAACAAAGGTTTCCAATGTTCCTCCTAACCCCGAATCTTGCGATCGCGTCCAGTTAAATTCCACATCTTCCGACATGGTTAACTCCACAGAGGTAGCCCCATTATAATCATCTTCGAGGGTTAAATTTTCAGTGGGGACAGGAGGTGGCCCTTCAATATACCCCAAGAGAGTAGGAGCAAATTGAGCATTACCAATCCATTTTAATTGCAAAGCCTCCACTCGTTTATCTGGGAGTAATGTGACTCCATTGGTTGAGGGATAAGCAAAGAAACGGCGCATCATCGCTACTTTCCGTTTCGTATTGGAATCAAAGGAAACATTACTATACTCATTACAAAGGAGGGCATTCGGAGCAATGGGTAAGTTGTTGTTTTCAACCAGCATCGCTTCATTGACAGTACCGTAATTGTTTCCTGCTAAGTCTAAGACTTTTTGTACAGAACCTTCGGACTGAGTTTGATTGAGCGGATAGTAAGCCACTAAATTGGCTTCTTTTCCACTGAGACGCTGATACATATCCCCTTGAATTTCGGCTTGAGTACGGGCTTTATTCCAAATGCGGACATCAGCGACTTGACCTGGGAACAAAAAGTTCGGACTACTGGCTTCTGTAGCTCCAGCACCAATACGCAAAGGACTGCTTTGATTGGGAGTATAAGTACAAGTCAAAGTTCCAGAGAGAACACCATCAACGTAAAGCCTGAGTGTCTTGCCATCATAAGTACCCGCAATGTGAGTCCATGTATTCAGAACTACATCTGGTCCGGTAACGGATGACCAATCAGTTCCATTGCCGACCCAAAAGTCCCATTTGCCTTTCTCTGTTGCATAGAACATGTACCCTGATGCTGGACTCGTGCCACGAGAGGTCAGTGGAGAACGATAAAGTTGTTGTCCCCCCTTAACTTTTACCCAACAGGAGACAGTAAACTGGTCACTGGGATTTAGCGATTGAGCATAGGGAATCGCCACATAATCATTTACTCCATCAAACTGCATCACCGTATTCCCCGGATTCCCAATAGGAGCAGTACATCCCCACCACATTGCACCGGAAACCTTACCATTCTTCCCTTGTCCCGATTGATCTCGAATAACCTCTCCCGTTGCCTCATTAAAGGGATAATAGGCTAATAAACCGGGTTCATTACCACTGAGTAAGGTTTTGCTGTTGACGGCAATTTCTTCATTACTCAGGGCAACTCCCCAGATACGAACTTCCGCCACTTTCCCAAAAATAGGCTCCCCGTTTGGATAATTGCCAATGGTATAAACATCAGTAGACACTTTCAGACTAGCTTTGTTAATATCCTCAAGTTTTTGCTTGAGAGTAGCATCATTGGGGGCTTTCGCGAGACTTGCTTGTGCATCTGCTAAGGCTTTAGTTCTGGTATCACCGACAGCCTTACCATCAATGTAAAATAAAGTCGTATTATCCTTACCTACAGCACTCAGATGATGCCATCCTGGAGACAGAGAATCCATATCAAAACCACTATCATAAAATTTCTGTCCTAAAGGATCATTATGCAGAAAAATTCCTAATTGTTTACGATTTCTCACCAAAATGTGATGATTTTCCTTTTCCCCGTTGGTGAGGATATTCCATTCTCCTACTTCTGGGAAAGGATAGACAAACCATGCTTCAATAGTCCAATTGGGGGGAAGGTAGAGGGGTTTATCTAGTTTAACAACACTCTTGCTATTGTTAAAGTTTAAACAGGCACGTTGAGCATCTGGAATCCACTGTTCAACGCTAGTATTCTTGCTATCCGCAGTTGCATCATAGTTAGTTTGTCGCATCCGTCCTTGGTTATCAAAGTAACTCAGTTGGACATTGCCTTCGCTAGTTTCCATAGCGTTAAGACGAGTCACAGAATTAACAAAACCAAGAATTGCTCCTTGAGTCACTAAACCCCTGCTATCTTTGGCAATTGGGAGCATAGCTTGGGGAGTTTGTTCGGTATGTTTCACGCTATTCAGGAAATTAGTGTTTAAGGTATTTAACTCCGTTTGCAGTGCTGTAATTTCCTTTCCAACTTGAGCAAGACGAGTGTCCCAAGCTAATTTATCCGCCGCAGTTGCACTTAACCCCGCCTTAAGAAGCGCTAATTCCTCTTTTGCTTGGCTGAGTTGTTTTGCCTTGGCATCCCAATCTCTTTTAGCACGCTCAATAACACTCGTATTTGAGACAGAACCCTTGATTAACTGCCATTGATCTTGGACTGAGAATCCGTATAATCTGTCATTGCTGCGTCCAGCATGAATATAGATATCTTTGCCATAGCAATTGCTAGTCTCACCTGCGGCTTTGATTTTATAAACATCACCCCCCTGACTAATAAACTCCCATTTATCTTGGACTGAGAATGCGTATAATACATCCGTGCTGCGTCCAGCATGAACATAGATATCTTTGCCATAGCAATTGTAGGTGTCACCTGCGGCTTTGATGGTATAAACATTACCCCCCTGACTAATAAACTCCCATTGATCTGGGACGGTGTATCCACATAGTCGATCTGAATTGCGTTCGGCGTAGATATAGATATTTTTGCCATTGTAATTGCTAGTCTCACCTGCGGCTTTGATAGAACAAAAGTAATTGAATGGGCTATCAACTTGGTTCTGATATGCAGATTTAAGGGTTTGTTCTTCACTGGTCAGTGATGTAATTTTACCCTCTAATTGTTTAATCTTTTCTCGCGTCGCATCCTGAGCATTGTAGGCAGCAATTTTGAGGTCTAAATCTCGTTTTTCCTTGAGTAATACTCTTTCCTGTTGCTCTTTCAACTCCAGTTCTTTCAACTTATCCGCTAAGGTTTTTTGACTATCCGCTAAAGTGGTTAAACTAACAGTATCAGTGTATTTCGCCTCGGTAATACTATCGGACAATAGGCGGATGCGATGTTTACGAATTTCTAAAGATTGCCAGTCACCTTGAATTTTAGCAATCTCAAAGCAACGTAACATACTAATCCCATCAGGAATAGTGACATTTCCAGAGACTCGATACCAACCGCCGCCTAAATCTTCAAATTTGTTTTGTTTGATTTGTTCAGGGGCAATCACCTGTTTTTCTTCGGCACTGCGACTGGCTTTTCCCCAATAGGAAAGGGTAAAAATCTTCGTTCCTAAATTTTTGCCGTCTGCATTATCTAAATAGGCAAGATTAACCGCAGAGGAGGAAACAACCTTAAATTCAAAGCTTTCTTCGTAGGTTGTTCGTTCACTAACAGCAAACAATTCAGGATTACTATATTTAACCGCATCTCCTCCCCCTGCGAGTTTGCGATCAAGGGTAGCTGCACTAACATAAGCATCCCCATAGACAGTCCCATCCTGTCCATTAACAGAAAAGTCAACGACCTTTCCTTCGCTAATTGCTCCCAACCGCCAATAACCGACTAAACCGAGTTCCTTTCCTGTTAGTTGCAGGTACATATTGTTTTTGATGTCTAGTTCAGTACGAACTAAGTTCCAAATCAGAACATCGGCAATTTGACCCGAGAAAAAGAATTGCTGTTTTCCCTCTGTTGCTCCTGTGCTAATTCGCAGAGGACGGGTTGTGTTAACTGTATAATTTCCGGCTACTTCTGCGGCTAATACTCCATTGATATACAGTTTAGCTTGACTCCCATCAAAGGTAGCGGCAATGTGTGTCCATTGATTGAGAACAATATCGGAACCGATAACCTTAATCCAATCTTTTGTATGATCACCAAGCCAAAATTGCCATTTATTGTCTGTTCCAGCATAGATGATATATCCACAGGAATTGCCGGTGCTGATATCGCGGGAGGAGACGACAGACCGATAAGTTCCCTGTCCTCCTGTAACTTTTGCCCAACAGGTAACAGTAAATTGGCTGGGATTGAGTGCTACGGAGTAGGGAATTTCTACATAACTACTTACGCCATCAAAGACAATGCCCCGTCGTTTACGAGAGACTAATTTAACATTAATAGCCGCTCCCGTTGTCCACTTGCGTTCAATCACAAAATGAGTGTCATCAATTTTCTGCACAGGGTAGGTGTTGTTGTAGTCTTCTGTACCCGTAATTTGGACTTCATCGCCATTTTCTAAGCCATGATTCTCACAGGTGACTCGCAATTTACCATCGGTGGTTTTTTGATAGGCGGTTATCATGCCATCAAAAATTAAACCGCCTTCTTCTAGGTCTTCTTTTTCCCAATAACCCAATCCATTACCCGATGGCAAGTCAATATCAAAGGTATGATCATCGACTTTTTGGGTGCGATATAAACCTTGATAATCCCTTGTTCCTGTGATTTTTACGAGGTCGCCATTGGCTAATTCTGCGGCTTTGCCATCAGTCGATATTTTAACTAAATCTTCGATTTCTTCTTCATCGGTTCCCTCTGCAAACCCCGTAATAATTCCTTGGGGAGGAGGTGTTCTGTCGCCAATGGCTTTGATTTCATCTAAGGTATTTAACGGTAATAACACTTCTCGCTGATGACTGCGAATAATCGTGCTATCGGGTGTATCATCAATTTCTCCTAGAGTTCCATCGCCAGCAATGGCAAAACTGAAAGCTGCTGTCCCTTGATCAGTAGGAACTGCTAACATTAATTTCGTTGCAGTTTTCAACAGTTGTTCTTCCCCTGATTGGGTTTTCTGGGCCTGTTGTAAATCGTATTTAGTGGCTGATAAACCGTTGGTAACAGCGACACCCTTAATATCTAAAGTTCGTTTAATAATACCTGGAATTCGGCGAGGAACCAAAGTCTCATTTTCTTCTTGAAAAATGGTATAATCTTGAACATCAAATAGCCCTTCTTCCGAAGCTCGAATGGTGGTTAATTCGACTTTCTGAGTTTGACTATTATAGGCAAAAATATGCCAGCGATAAACATCATTTTCAATCGTGGGAACTAATACGATAGAAAACCAGCCTTTGTACAGGTTATTAATTAAACATAATTCTGTGGTGGGTTCGTAGAAAAAGTTACCATTCGCATCACGGAAGTCTAAGGAGTCAATATTAACGAGTCCATTAGACTCCTTATTCATATTTGTTATAGGCGTATGTTTCTGCTTACTGCGCTTAAACCGGACTTCTAACTTACGGTTTAGCTTATTGGTCATCCCATCTAACACAAAACGGTCTACTAACAGAGTATTAGACTTGGACTGGCGGAAAATGTAGACGTGTCCCAGAGCAGAAATCGCTTGAACAGGGGCGACTGCTGTTTCAGTCTCGGTTTTGTAGCGTGACCTCAGAACAAATTGGCTATTGTCCTTCTGGTAGGTGAGTTTAGCTGTTTCTTGATTAATGACGGACTGGTCATCTGCTTCATTGGGGAATTCCAAAGATTTCCAACTTTCCCAACCTGTTCTTTGGTCTGCCGGGGTGTTGAGGTAGCTATCTTCAAACCCATCTTGTTTAACAGTATAGGAAATTTTACCGTCGGCATCGGTGGCAAATACAACAACTTTACCCTCATGAGTAATGCTGTTGAGGTGTTGGAGCTTTGGTTGTGATAGGTACATGGGTTTCTAAAGGGTGGAAGCTTTAAATTAAATATGCCAAAAGCACATCTTTCTTATGATATATATTTTTTGGCTCCCGGAATATATTTCAATCTGATATAATCATCCGGTAAATCCTGCTATTAAGGTTAGTTTTTCAACCGCAAGATAACCGCTAATGATGATTCCGCTTGCTTTATAGGAATATGTCAGTGTGAGTGCTGCTGAAAAATTAAAGTTTTGTAATTCACAATTCTTTATCAATTTTGATTAAATACAGTAGTAATAAACTCACAAGTCGTGAAAATAAGTCACGGGAGGCGTAAAATTTTTACCCGACCGCAATCAAAAATTGCAATTTTTAAGCAAAATATTACATCTATCTTATCAATAAACGACTTGATCAGAGAATATCTCATTTACGGTATGAATATAGGGAAAAAACACTTTATAATGTTCTGGACTCAAACTATAATAAAGTTCCCAAAGCAGAGAATTTAACATATCCTGTACCAACTCCCAACTTACATTTAATCGGGGATATAAAATCACGCACATCGGAAATAACTCTTCTTGAACAGGTCGCAAACTGCCTTCTAACGCACACAAGCATAAATAAATTTGAAAAAGTTCAACATCTCGAATACTAGAATAGTGAACCATAGCATTTCCTAAATTGCCACTGATGCTCCGATAGCCGGGATGTAAATGACAAACTCGGTTATAAACACTGTGGGCAATTGTTGTTGTTTGAGACAGTAATTGTTGTACAGCAATTAAGGCTTCTGAATCTGTTGTATGGGTAGCTGCTAAGGCATGAACTTCGGCAATGGGGGCATGAAGATAATCTTCTACAGCTTTGAAATACAGTAAAAAAATTGAGCGGGATTTTAGGGGAATCCAATCTAATAAAATTTTGCCTACATAGTTAAATTCCATTGCTAAGACCGCTAGAAATACAGCACTTCTACTGGAATATTTACGGCGAATAGCAATAATTTCTCGACCGACTAAAACCGATAACCGGGAAGGATATTCATATTGGGCATAAGCTTCTATGGTTTCTCGATACAGATTGCAAGTATCTTGAATAATTTCTTTGGGTTTAATTAACTCTAAAAGACTTTGATGAGATTGAAGATAAGATCCGAGTACCCCATCAATTTTGTTCCAGGCAATTTCCCCGGCTATATTTAACATTTGCAAAAGCTGAGAAACAATCCGAGAACGCTGTTCATCAAACTCGGTAATATCAACTTGTTGATTGGGTTCAATTCCTGCCGATGGATGAGATGGGTTGGGACTCCAAATCATTGAGTAATATTGTTTTGCCCATTCAACTGCCATTAAGGTCATCATTTCAGAAGACTTAGAACTGGGCTTTTCATCTGGGCATTCTCCTGATACAATAGACTCAGAACAAGATGTTTGATCCAAAATAGTAAAAATTTTAGAGGCATCTTGATTACAGTTGCCGACGGGTGAACCTTCGTATTCGGGTTTCATCTTTACTTCCCTTTTGCAGACACCTATTAAACAATAACTCAGGTCAGTGGTGGGTTGTTGACATTGAATCCAGCGCTCACTTGCCTTTGTAAATTCGCCTTTGCTTATGCCAATGCAGTAGCTATAGAGTCATAATTTCTTAAGACTCTCTTAACTTAGATTTAAGGATCCGTTTAAGGCTAGATCCTCTCAAAATTAGAGGCATAAACGTAATAAAAGGGGGTTTGAGTTCAATATAAAGAATTGTGCACCTTAGACAGACTGAACTCTTTTAACTCCTGTTTTAGAGAAAAGTATCTGGTGCATCAGAATGGATGTCAGTCCCGGTATTAGATTTACCGAGAAAAAGGTTTAAATCTAGCTTGACTTTGAATTATACCATAATCTTCTTGATGGATAGACCCTGGTAAGGCAAATGTTAAAATATTATGAAGATTAGTTTTTCTAATCTTTGACCAAACTCCATTTTTAATCAAATACAGAACTGTCTGATCGGGGAAATAAGCTGAATAAAGCTGATTTTTCCTCAGTGTAAGTATTTTCCTGCCTCGATTAATTAGAATAGAAAAACAAATATCCTAGTTTGACAAGTTGTGGTAATCTATGCCTAACGCCCCCGCTATTGTCACCAGCTTGATTGTCGCAGTTTGGATCGCTGCGATCGCGATTCTCACTGTTCAAAATGCCAGCCCCATTTCGTTGAAGTTCCTCTTTTTTGAGTCTATTCAACTCCCCGTTGGTGTGATTCTAGCCTTCAGTGTAGTGAGTGGTCTTCTCGGTGCCGCCTTATTCAAACCCATAGCAGAATTAGTAGAGGGGGGAGCAGGGAAAAAGCAGGGGAGAAATCCTTAACTTTAGGGCTATACCCAAACCTCTATTTTCGTTGAAATAGCTGACACAACTCAATAACATGGGTTTGGAGGGTTGAACGTTCGTCTGCGCCACCTTTGAGATCAGCTTCAAGTTGAAGTAACAAAGGTAAGCTGTGTTGTAGTTGATTTAGGGTGAGGGTTTGTACTTCTTTTTGCAGAAAAAAGACACGGTTGGGGTTGCCAATTTCGGCAATTTTCGCAATTTCCTGTTTATCCCTAACTCCGGTTTCCATCATTAATTTAATCCATAACCACGTGCGAAATTGACTGACTAACGTGGCGACAATTTTTAATCCCGGTTCATTGTGTTGGAGTAACTCTGTAATTAACTCTAAGGCTTTACTGGTTTGTCCGGCTTTAATACAAGTGGCAAGTTTTAAGCTATTTTGAGTATTAGCCTGAACTAATAAGGAAATTTGCTCAAGGCTGAGGGGTTGACGAGTATTCCCAGCAAATAGCTTGAGTTTTTCCAATTCGTTATAGAGTTGTCGAGTATCATTTCCAACTAACTCTGCTAATAAAGTAATCCCATTAGGACTCAAATTGACCCCACGTTCCGTTGCTAAAGTTTTAACGTGCTGTTCTAATTTATCGATTTCCCAAGGTTTAATTCGAGAAAATTCTCGCAATTCTCCTTTAGATTTGTCAATATATTTCTTGAGTAATGTCGTGGACTTTAACCGACCGTCGGGTTTGTTAGAACCCGTTAAAAGCAACGTTGTCGTATCGGGGATCACCGAAAGGGTGCGTTCTAACTCTTGATAAATCTCCGTTGGACATTGTTGAAATAGGGACGTATCCACTAACCAAACGAAGCGTCCACCAAACCCAAAAGGAGGAGTCATGGCTTGATTAAGTCCCATAATCACAGAATTTTGTTGATCGGACAGAATTCTGTCAAAATTAAAACTAGCCCAACTGGGATCAAGGACGGACTCCCGCAATCGTTCAACCGCTTGCATTAAAGCAAAGTCATCGTCTCCCCAGTAGAGGTGGATAGGCATAATAACTTAATTTTTTCAAAAGAGGCGATTAAAATTGGACGATACTTATCAAGTTTATGTGAATCGGGTCGCGCGATTAACGCTGCCAGAATCCTATCACTCTCAGCTTGAGTATATTCAGGAGTCCCCTAAGTTTAAGCCTGACTCCCAGGGTAAACACCAAGCTGTGCCTTTTCCGGGTTATAGTATTATCACCCCTCCGGCTGAAGATGATGGGGACAATGAAGAATTTTATCAGAATCTCCAAACTTGTCAGCGGCAACTGAGTGAAAAGTTCGACCCCAATTTTTGGATTCCAATTCCCCAGGAAAGTTTACACTTTACCTTAGCGGATTTGATTTGGGATAGTGCTTATCGAGATGCCACCTCATCTGATCCCAGTTTTGCTCCGAAGTTACATGAAGCGATCGCTCAATCGTTTCAAAGTTTTCAATCGACGCCTATTCCCCAGGGAATTCGTTGGCAAATTTTCGGTTTTATGTTAATGCCAAGGGCGATCGCCGTTTGTCTGGTTCCCCGTGATCAAGAGTCCTATCAAAAAACAACTGAATTCCGGCGTGCTATCTATCAAAATCCAAGTTTAATTCCATTAGGTGTCGATCAACAATATTATTTAACGGCTCACATCACATTGGGTTATTTCGGAACAATTCCTGAAGATTTAGATCGGGGTCATTTTTGTAATATTCTCTCTTCTTTCAATCAACAATGGTTAGATTCAACTCAAGAAATTTGGGTTAAACGAGCAGAACTCCGCAAGTTTGATGACATGACTCGCTATTATCGAGAACCAGACTGGCCTGTTTTTAAATTTTAAACCTTAAGCGTTGTTGGTTGATGGTTAACCGTTAACTGTCAACCAATAACAAACCATCCTTGAAAGCTAATGTTAATAGAAATTCATCCGATTCAATCCCAGAGTTTTGCAATTATTGATCAAGAAATTGGTGAACATTCGTTTAATTCGGCTGAATATGCGATTGTAAGACGAGTTATTCATAGTACGGCTGACTTTGAATTTTCCCAGTTAATTCGGTTTAGTCCAAATGCGATAGAACAGGGAATTTTAGGCTTAAAACAACGAGTTCCGATTATTGTTGATGTGGGAATGGTTAAACAAGGAGTCGCTAATTTAGTGGCTAAAACCTTTAATAATCCCTTAATTTGTGCGGTTGAAGCGGTATCGACTCCCTTGGCGGGTAAAACCCTCACCGAAACGGGATTAATTCAGGTTGTTCAAGAGTTTCCCCAGAGTATTATTGTGATTGGTAATGCTCCAACGGCGTTAATTTCCCTGTGTTCTTTAATTGAACAAAAGTTAGTTTTTCCAAGTTTGGTGATTGGGGTTCCTGTGGGTTTTGTTTCTGTAGTAGAGTCTAAAATGATGTTAGCTCAAATGTCTGTTCCTCAAATTCGAGTGGAGGGAAGAAAAGGGGGCTCTCCCGTAGCAGCAGCCATTTTAAATGCTTTAATTGTTTTAGCTACCTCTGAAAAATAGGGTTCAATAAATATAAGGATTGTACATTAATTATTAATTTGAAATTCTATAATGATTTATGTTGTTGGTATTGGGTTAGATGGGAGATCAGGACTGAGTGAGTCTGTTCTTAATATCATTGCAGGTGCAACTGTATTAGTCGGAAGCGATCGCCATTTAAGTTATTTTCCTGAACATCTAGCTGCTCGTTTAATCTTAGGAGATTTAACAGAAATAATTGTTTCTATTCGTCAGCAATTAACAAGATGGGAAATTGAAAAAAAACAATCTACTAATAATTATATTGTCATTTTAGTATCGGGTGATCCGTTATTTTTTGGATTAGGTCGTTTATTAATTGCTGAATTTCCGCCGGAACAATTAACGTTTTATCCCCATATTAGCTCGATTCAATTAGCCTTTAATCGGATTAAAATTCCTTGGCAAGATGCACGAATTCTAAGTGTTCATGGTCGTTCTATGGAAACCTTAATTCAAGCTTTACAACAGGGAGCAGAAAAAATAGCAATTTTAACGGATAATCTTTATAATCCCTCGGCGATCGCTCAATTAATCAAGAGTTTAGATTTACCAAGTCGTTATCAATTTTGGGTCTGCGAAAATTTAGGGGGAAAGGATGAACGAGTCCAACAATGGGAGATAGAATCTTTAAAAAATCCAGAATTTTCTTCCTTAAATATTGTAATATTATTACGTGAATCTGGTTTAAGAATAGAGCCTTTAGAGTTATCTAAAATTCCGACTTTTGGCATTCCTGATCAACTGTTTTTCAGTTATAGCGATCGCCCTGGACTGATGACAAAGCGGGAAGTTAGGACTTTAATCTTAGGAGAACTAGCTTTACAGCCGAAACAAACGATTTGGGATATTGGAGCCGGGACGGGTTCGGTTTCGATAGAAATTGCCAGACTTTTTCCTGATTCTACCGTTTATTCTATCGAAAAAACAGCCGCCGGAACAACTTTAATTGAACAGAATCGCCAACGATTTCAAGTTAATAATGTCGTTTCTATTCATGGTGAAGCTCCCGAAATTTTACATCATTTACGCTCACCGAATCGGATTTTTATTGGGGGAAGTGGAAACAATTTAAGCGAAATTTTAGGGATTTGCAGTATTCGTTTATCTCCGGGGGGTGTGATGGTTTTAGCCTTAGCAACCATTGAACATTTAAACACGGCGTTAAATTGGTTAGACCAACGAAAACGCATTGAACGGAGTTGGAGTTATCGGATTTTAACGGTACAATTATCCCGTTCCGTTCCCGTTGCTAATTTAACCCGTTTTTCTCCTCTCAACCCTGTTACGTTGTTAACGATTTGTCACCATAGTTTATTTGCGTAAGTTAAGTTTAAGCAGGTTGGCTTGGTAAGCTTCGCAATCCCTCTGGGTCAGGGTTTTAGTTTGGGAGAAGGAATCGGAAGCAGAGGTTTGATGAGGAAGATGAGGCAGCTTAGAACAGGTAATCAACGATTTTATGGGCTTGCGAGGCTCAGAGAAAATGGCTGTAATACTGATTCTCTCATTGGGAACCCCGATATGGCTCTGGATAAAGGTTCTGGCGATTTTAGGAAGGGGCAAAATCGGGTTTCAGCCAACGAGTTTCCTGAGCCTCGAAAATGCCTACTAGACAGTCGATGGTGTATGGGTTTAAAATGGGAGGACTCCCCACTCGCTGGGGAAATTAATTGATTGGAAACCCAATACCTTTAGGGTTTTCAAGAGCTTTACCATCTCCCCACTCGCTGGGGAAATTAATTGATTGGAAACGTAGTGACAGTACATCTGTCTTTTTGATGTACTTTCTCCCCACTCGCTGGGGAAATTAATTGATTGGAAACTTGGTCTATAAGACCAAAGAAGACGTGACTTTGGGAGTAGTCTCCCCACTCGCTGGGGAAATTAATTGATTGGAAACACTCGTTGGGGAGATGAAGCCCTTAATGCTTGGGCTCCCCACTCGCTGGGGAAATTAATTGATTGGAAACGCACTCCTTAAGTGGTTTGAGGAAGTGAACTGGCTCCCCACTCGCTGGGGAAATTAATTGATTGGAAACTCATGACAAACATCGCCTCTTTTATCGTGGGTTTCGTTTTTCTCCCCACTCGCTGGGGAAATTAATTGATTGGAAACAGAGATGTCTAAATATTCTTGCGGGCTTTCCTTTGCTCTCCCCACTCGCTGGGGAAATTAATTGATTGGAAACCAATTCCATCTTCAGCATTTTCAGGCCCAATACGGCTCCCCACTCGCTGGGGAAATTAATTGATTGGAAACGAGAACAAGCGGAGTCGAAAGCTGTGTTTTCGCTTGCTCCCCACTCGCTGGGGAAATTAATTGATTGGAAACATATTGTTATGACCAATCAGTGTCAACTTTAAGGCTAAAAGTAGGCTAGGAAATCGAAAGTTCATTGATTTTTTTAAGCGTCCTAGATCCCCCCTAACCCCCCTTGGAAAGGGGGGAACAGGAGATCAAAGTCCCCCTTTTTAAGGGGGATTTAGGGGGATCTAATCTTAGCTATAATCAGAGGTTGTCCGTAATATAGCGCTACGCATTACGGTTAGGACATTTCTAAATTCTCAAACCCTTTCACTTCTTACTGTTCCCTGTTCCCTGTTCCCTGTTCCCTCGCGCGTAGCGCTATAGTATCGGGAAATTGAGCAACAAAATCTATCGTTTAAATCGTTGTTTAATTTTTAACCATTCATCCTCTAACAACGTATTTAAAACAGGAACTACAATTAAACTTAATAAGGTCGATGTCATTAACCCCCCAATAATTGCAACCGCCATCGGTTGTCTTAATTCTGCTCCTGCTCCTAACCCTAATGCAATCGGTAACATCCCTAAAATCGTTGAGGCGGTGGTCATAATAATCGGTCTTAAACGTACAACCCCCGTTTCAATAATCGCATCATTTCGACTCATGCCTTTTTGACGAAGTTGGTTGACATAATCCATCAGAAGTAATACATTTTTATCTAATAATCCTAATAGGAAAATTAACCCAATTAACGAGATAATTCCAAAAGCACTTTGAGTCACTAATAACGCTAACATTGCCCCAACTAAACATAAAGGCAGCGTTAACCCCACCACCGCAGGTTCCACCCAACGACCAAATAATAAAAATAGTAACCCCAGCATACAAACCACCGAAAACAGTAGTGTTACCAGAAAACTATTTAAAACTTGACCAATTCTGGCAGAATCTCCGGTTAATTTTAAGGTGACTCCATTGGGAATTAAAGGTTGGGCAATATTGAGCACTTGATGGGTTGCATCTCCTAATAATTGACCTTGACTTAAATTCGCCGTAACATAAGCCGCCCGTTGACCATTAAAGCGTTCAATTTGGTTAATCTCATTAGATGTATTTTCTTCTCCTGTTGCTCGAACATCCACAAAACCGGGTAATTTTGCGACTTTTTCTTGAAGGGTTTTGGCAGTCTTTTTTAACAGATTTACATCTTCTCCAACTAACACAATTTGTAAGGGTTTTTCATCTCCTGTTTCCACAAATTGCAAATCTTCTACACTAACGGTAACATTATTAATAGAAGGTAAATTTTCTCGAATTTGATCTTGTGCTTCTAAAGTGGTAAGTTGACGATCATTTTTTAATTTTACATAAATTCTGCCTTTATTGGGTTGTCCTTTAATGCCAATAATGGTAAAGGCTTCTTCCACATCAGGGGTATTTAAAACAACCTGTTCGATTTTATCTCCTGTTGTACGAGTTTTTCTCAGAAATAATTGAATGGGATTTCGAGCTAAATCAGTTAACCAATTAAACGCCCCTGGCTGTTGAAACATATCCGTTTCTGCGGTTGGTGTATCGGTGGGGGTTTCTTGGGTTTGAGAATTATTTTGAAGTTGAAGATTAGAAATTTGAGGTAAAGGATAGGAATAATTAATCACAAATTCTCCTCGGTCTAATCGAGGTAAAAACCCTTGAGGAACTAAAGGAATTAAAGCTAAACCTGCTATAAAACTTAAGATAGCCATTAAAATAACAAGTTTACGATGGTGAAGTGACCATTGTAATAATCGACGATAGGTTTCAATGATAAGGTTAGATTGAGGATGATAATTTTCGGGTTTATTTTGAATAGGTTTTAACCAATACACGGCTAAAACTGGGGATAAAGTTCTAGCCACTAATAAGGAGATTAAAACCGCCGAAGAAATCGTTAATGCAAAGGGTTTAAAAAACTGTCCTAACGCATCTCCCATAAAGGCAACGGGGAGGAAAACAGCCACAATTGTTAAGGTAGAAGCAGTTACGGTTAAACCAATTTCATCTGTTCCTTTAATAGCGGCATCTCTGGGGTTTTCTCCAGCATCAATTAATCGGGCAATATTCTCGACATCAACAATAGCATCATCAATCACAATTCCAATCACTAACGCCAAAGCTAATAACGTAATAGTTTCTAAATTAAATCCCGCGATTGCCATTACAATACAAGTCCCTAATAACGATGTGGGAATGGCTAAGGCGGTGATGAAAGTAGCTCTTAAATTTCTTAAAAAAGGAAAGACAATGGCAATCGCTAAAATTATTGCTAATAAGAGTTCTTCAATTGTCGAATGGGTAGCTTTGCGAATATAATCCGCTTGAGTTTCTGCTAAATTTAGCTTGACATTGGGGAAATTTTGTTGTATATTATTAATAACAGTTTCAACTCGATTCACGACTTCCAAGGTATTAGCATCACTGCGTTTTATCACCTGAACTGCTATAACATTTTCTCCCTGATATCGAACCAACGTTGGCGGGTCTTGAATTAAGGTTTGAGAACTGGATAAAGAAGCGATATCCGATGTTCCTTTCCGGGTTAATCCATCTCCTAATAAATTTACCTTGAGCACACCCGGTAAAGCGTTAAGTTGAGGAATAATTTCAGTTTTTGTTAGTTCTGTTAATTCTTTTAACGTTAGACTTTGACTTTGAATGGCGTAGGTAATGGCTGTTGATTCATTTAAGTTTAAGGGAATAACAGTATACGTTGTTTTCCCAGGTAATTGAATATTTTTTAAAGTTGTCTCTACCTGGTTTGTAGAAGATTCTAAACTCGTTCCGACTAAAAAAGCTAAACTGATAATACTTCGACCTGGGTAAGTCGATGAGCGAAAATCATAAACTCCTTCAATAGATTTTACTTGATTTTCAATAGGTAAAGTCACCTTTAATTCCGTTTCTGTTGCGGTAGAAATCGGTGCAGTGGTACTGACGACAACCACCGGAAATGTCACCTCTGGAAATAAGGCATATTTGAGACTACTAAATGCCAGCATTCCTGCTATAATTACGCCAATCCAAAACCCAATCACAATTCGAGGATGAGCAATACAAACACGAGAAATATTAAACCGTTCTCGAACAGCAGGTTTTAGAGGAGACTGAATCATAGGGAATCTGGACAATTAATGAGCATTAAACTATTTATTGTATCGTTAAGGGTTGATTTTGAAGGGTTAACCCTCAACATTCGTTTAGTTAAGCAATTGGGTCGCACAGTCAATGCCTACATCCACAAACTCATCAGGGGATTCTTTGGTTTTTTGAGCTTGAGTATAGAGCTTTAGAAATTGATCTAACCTATACTGAGATTGAAAGCGATTAATGGTACATTGACAAACAATTTTTGCCTGTTGTTCGGTTAAACCTTCCTGAACACTGCGTTGACTACAACCGTTTAGATAACCTTTAACAATTTCTTGCGGATATTGATATTTCGGCTTGGGTTGACTCGCATTATTTTGGGCAAAAGTCGAGACCGGATAAAGTCCAAACCCCCAGAAGAATGTTAAAGAAAACAAACTAACAACAACAAGAGGATTGATAATATTCATAGAGAATTGGTTCTAAATCCTAGAATAACTTTCAATTTCCAATCCTAACGAGAACAAGACTCCCAGATGAATTGGCAACGTTTACAATTTAAACACAAATTCGGTCTCAAAATTTTACTCCTCAGCATTGTGGTGGTGTTCATTGTGTTGCTGAGTCGTGTATTCCATCAAACTCAAGGGTTGTCTATGGCGTCTCAACAACCTGTAGATACATTTTTTGTCCTGGGGGGAAGTATTCGACGGGAAATGTATGTGACGCAACTGGCCAAACAAAATCCCGATATTCGCATTTTAATCTCAACGGGATCAGATGATCCTTGTATTGTAAAATTATTTGAACGGGAACACGCATCAACGCAACAAGTTTGGTTAGAAAAGTGTGCAAAGTCTACCTTTGATAATTTTTTTTACAGTCAACCGATTCTCAGCCAATGGCACGCGCATCATGTTAAATTAATCACCTCTGGCACCCATTTACCCCGTGCAAAATGGATGGCTCAAATTCTGTTAGGATCTCATGGAATTTGGGTCGATGTAGAAACTGTAAAAGAAACGGGGGTTCCTGCTAATCGAGAGTTATGGTTAAAAACAGGACTTGATCTCACCCGAACTGTTTTATGGGCCTTAGCCAGTCAAGTGATTCAACCGTCCTGTTCTAATTTTATTCAGCTTCAGGAAGTGAATCTTAAAAAGTGGTGTCAGGAAAAATTCTCCTGTGAATATCAAAGTGGTCTTAATCGGAAATCAATCTGTGAAGCTCAGAATTAAGATTTATTTTTTACAAGAAAGAGCTTGATTGAAGCAATTATATCTTAAAATAGAACAATCTAAGATCCATTCTCTTGAGTTAGCATGATTGATAATTCTTGTTGTTTGATTAAGTTATGTTAAAGTCATTAAAAATCGAAAATTTTCGATGTTTTTCCACCTTCGAGCTACAACAGCTTGGGCGGATTAATCTGTTAGTTGGAACTAATAATAGTGGGAAAACTTCTATTTTAGAAGCGATTCAACTTTTTTACAAACGAGATAGCCTAGAAGGTTTATCTGAAATTATGATCAGTCGAGGTGAATATCTTTGGAGTGATGAGGAACAAAAAACTCGTGAGCTTGATCTTCGCCATTTATTTTATGGTCATCAAATAAATTTAGGGAGTTCGTTCTCAATTTCTGGAGAATATGATGATTTTCGAGAAAATCTTTCGATTGTTATAGAACAAGATCAACAACTTCAATTATTTGATTATCTAAAAGATTTTGTCCTGTTGATCAAATGGCTGGGCAAAGAAAAGGGTAATTTAGAATTCCCCTTATCGTCTAATTTAGGTTTGTCTACAGATTTAATCAGAAGATTTCGTAGAAATCCTGTAAAATCAACACTAAAAACCCAATTTATTACCTCATCTTCTTTGAGAACTCAAACAATGATGGAGTTGTTTGATCAAGTTGTTTTAACCCCAGAAGAAGATTTAATTACAGACGCACTAAAAACCCTTGATCCTAAAATAGAACGAATTGCTGCCCTCGGTTCTGACAAAAATAGTTTCAGATCAAATAGAGGATTTGTTATTCGTTTATCGGATAGCGATCAACGCATTCCAATTGGAAGTATGGGAGATGGGATCTGGAGAATTTTAGGTTTAACATTAGCCCTTGTCAATGCGAAAAATGGCGTTTTATTAGTTGATGAAATTGATACGGGATTACATTTTAGTGCCATGTCTGATATGTGGAAATTAGTCTGGAATACTGCCAAACGACTCAATATTCAAGTATTTGCTACAACTCATAATAGTGATTGTTGGACAAGTTTAGCTGATCTGGCTAATTCTGAAATCCTAGATGGAGATGGAATTAAAATTCATAGAATAGAGAAAAATAAACCCAACAGTATTGTTTTTAATGAAAATCAAATGGTAATTGCGGCTGAACGAGGAATTGAGGTACGATAATAAATGACAAAAAATAGTCGTTCTAATAATGTATTACTGGTGGAAGGAAAGGAAGATGTTCGCGTCATCCCAGAATTAATCGAAGCTAATGGAATTGCTTGGGGAACAAAAAAGAATCCTGTTGTCTATATTCAAGAAAATAATGGTTATGATAACCTGATCAAGCCCGATGTGATTTCTACTGAACTAAAAGCATCGGGATTATCTGCTTTAGGTATTATGATTGATGCAGATGATGACCCTAGAGGACGATGGCAAAGTCTTAGAAATACTTGTTTGAGTAGTATCCCTGATCTTCCCGAAAAATTACCTGAAACAGGTTTAATTCATCTGACATCTAATCAAGTTAGATTTGGGGTTTGGATGATGCCGGATAATCAAATGCAGGGGATGTTAGAAAACTTTATTGCCTATATGATTCCTGATGAAAGTGAATTAATTTGGCAATTTGCTCAAAACATCACAATAGAAGCAAAACAAAAAGGAGCATTATTTAAAGAAACTCATCAGGATAAAGCAAATATTTATACTTGGTTAGCTTGGCAAAATCCTCCAGGACGACAACTTCATCAAGCAATTAATCAAAAAATTCTTAACCCTAAACATCCCAAGGCACAGAAATTCGTGAATTGGTTTAAAATTTTATACAATTTATCCTAGTTTTTGGGGTTGATTAACCCATTCAAGGGTCGATCAGCAAAAAAAGCAGCAAACCCTTGCCACTACTGGATTGTTTATCGTTCAAGCTGGAATCCTTTTCCTATATGCTTTTGAAGCCGTTTTTAAGGCAATTTTTGTCTAAGTTCCACTAACCGTAACCTCCGAATCCTAACTTTATATAAACTTTTGTTTCAAAAGTCCCTCAACCTTTTATCTCATAGGTATTACAAGCCCTAGGATTTCACCTGTCAATGTAAAGATCAAGTTAAAGATTTAATTAACTTGAGCGCAATGTCCTGAAATGGAAGGACACCCTGGATCAATATATGCCATGATGGCAACAGATCTTACGTCTATAGACAACTGGGTTGAATATCAGAATCCTCTACTCATCTGAAAAGCAATCTTGTTGTTAGACCGCAGTTTTTACTGAATTCCGCTTGACTCTTGTTTGTGGGAATCTTCCTAATCAAGGGGGTTTCACCTTTGCTAAGAAGCATGGAACCGAAGGCTAGAGAAGCCTAATTTCATATTTCTACGGGTTGTTTCACGGATTGCTAATCTACACTATTTATTCCCTCGGAACAATGATTAATCCCAACTTTACAAAACGGGATCGGCTGTCTAGCTCTAGCTCAAACCGATCTCCATCTTTATTAATGACAACCTTAGAAAATTTATTAACACAAATCCAAGCCGATACTACTCATGTTAAAGCGTGGAGTCAACGCTGGCATTTGCAATCGTTCCAATTCGGAGATTGTATTGATTGTTTACCGCCTTCGGCTGAAACAAAAGTTAGCAATGTTTACTTAGTGCTTGAAGGTCGAGTTCGACTTCTGGCTGAGGACAAACATCTCAATCGAGAGGTTTCGGTTTCAGTTGTTGAACCCGGTGAAACCTTTGGCGGAGATCAAGCCGGATGGAAATATGTACCTTTATCCTATCAAGCGATCGCCGCCAGTGATGTTATCGTTGCTTCAATTCCGATGGTCGAACTCCAGACCCAAATTAAACAGATTCCTCCGCTACAAACCTATTTACAAACCACCATTGAAAACCGACAACGGTTATTATTCTTTAAAACCCAAACCAACTTGCGACGGTTCACCAGTCACCGACTCCAAGAGATTTTATCGAACTGCACCGAACATCGCATCAGTGCTGGAACTGCCTTACAGAAGGCGATCCCAACGGAACAAGGACGATTTTGGCTGTATCAAGGACAAATTACAGGGGCCGATAGCGTTCCCCAAGTGGGCGATAGTTGGGGAGAACCCGATCCTATCCCCTCAGAATGGATGGCGTTAACAAAGTTAGTTTTGTATCAAATTCCAACCGAAACCTTGCAGACCACATCTGTACAAGGGGGGAAATCCCCGATTCGGAAACAACAGATCACCGTATCTTCTCAACCTGCAACGGTGAACCCCCCTGCGGTTATTGTTCCCCAAACCGCGCAAATTCTCAGCTTTCCCCAACCTAAACGTCAACGAGTCTGGCGAGGATTTTGGCAACGCTATCCGTTTATTGAACAGCAAAGTTCCTCCGACTGTGGGGTTGCTTGTTTGGCGATGATTAGTCAGTATTGGGGAAAATATTTGAGTATCAATACCCTGCGTAATATTGCGGATGTGGGACGCTCAGGGGTATCTTTAAAGAACCTCACCCTCACATCAGAACGCTTAGGGTATCAGGCGCGACCTGTACGGGCAAGTTTGAATCGTTTAGAAACTGAAAAAAACCCTTGGATTGCCCATTGGCAGGGAGATCATTATGTTGTGGTCTATAAAGTCCGTCGTCATCAAGTGGTGATTGCTGATCCCGCCGAAGGCAAAAAAACCCTCTCTCGTCAGGCGTTTTCAACGGGATGGACGGGCTATGCTTTATTGTTAGAACCGACAGATCAATTCTATGAACTTAAAGAGCAAAAACGCTCTCTCGGTCGGTTTGTGGGGGTAATTTGGCCTTATCGATTTTTGGGATTACAAATTATTCTGTTATCTCTCTTAATTCAGGTCTTTGGGATTGTCACTCCGTTATTAACCCAGATTATTTTAGATCGGGTGGTGGTGAATAAAAGCATCACGGGTTTGAATGTATTTACCTTGGGATTGTTATTATTTGGTCTGTGGAGTTTAGGCTTATCTTCGATTCGACAATATCTATTAAGTTACTTATCAAATCGTTTGGATTTAACTTTAATTGGGGGGTTTATTTATCATGCTCTACAACTTCCTTTAAAGTTCTTTGAGTCCCGTCGTGTCGGGGATATCATTACTCGGGTTCAAGAAAATCAGAAAATTCAACGGTTTCTCGTCGGTCAAATTTTGTTGTCTGCGTTGAATGTTATAACGGGGTTTGTGTATTTGGGATTGATGCTTTATTACAACTGGAAGCTGACAATCTTAATTTTAGGAATTGTGCCTTTAATTGTTATCCTAACTTTAGCAGCAACGCCAATGTTACGGCATATTTCCCGTCAAGTCTTTAATGCTGCGGCTGATCAAAATTCAACTTTAGTAGAAATGATGACGGGAATTAATACGGTGAAAGCCGTCGCGGCGGAACCGGAATTACGATGGCGTTGGGAAGAAAAATTAACCCAACAAATTAATGTTCAGTTTAAAGCCCAAAAATTAGGAATTAATTTGGGATTTATGAGTGGGTTAATTAATTCTATGGGTAGTACATTTTTACTGTGGTTTGGTGTCAATTTAGTGATTCAAGATCAATTAACAATTGGTCAGTTTGTCGCCTTTAATATGATGCAGGGTTATGTAATTAGTCCGATTCTGGCTTTAGTGGGATTATGGGATGAATTGCAAGAAGTCTTAATTTCCGTAGAACGGTTAAATGATGTATTTGAACAGGAACCGGAAGAAAGCCCTCAAAAACCGTTAATTATATTACCCAGAATTCAAGGAGAAATTCATTTCGATAACGTTACTTTTCGTTATCAAGAAGATGCAGAAACGAATACTTTGCAAAATATTTCGTTTCACTTTTTACCCGGTCAAACCATTGCCATTGTTGGGCGCAGTGGTTCAGGAAAAAGTACCCTTGTTAAATTATTGCAAGGGTTATATCATCCCACAACCGGACAGATTTATGTGGATGGACATGAAATTCGTCATGTTTCTCCCCCGTCTTTACGCACACAAATGGGCGTTGTTCCCCAAGATTGTTATTTATTTTCAGGAACGCTTTTAGAGAATATTACTCTCTATCGAGATGAATATCATTTAGATCAGGTGATTGAGGCTGCTAAATTAGCAGAAGTGCATGGGTTTATTCAGAGTTTACCATTAGGATATTATACTAAAGTTGGAGAACGAGGTTCAAGTTTATCGGGAGGACAACGGCAACGAATTGCGATCGCAAGAGCCTTATTAGGTCATCCTAGAATTTTAATTTTAGATGAGGCTACCAGTTCTTTAGATACTGAAAGTGAACACCGTTTTCAACGGAATTTAGAACAGATGCAACGTGCTCGCACCACGATTATTATTGCCCATCGTCTTTCAACGGTCAGAAGTGCTGATTGTATTCTGGTTTTAGACCGAGGGATTTTAGTAGAAAAAGGAACCCATGAACACCTGATGGCGACTCAAGGACTCTACTACCATTTAGCCCAGCAACAACTGGATTTATAAAAATCAACAAACCCGAAATAGAAACATCAAATTGAGACGTGAAGTTTCCCCTGTCTCCTCTGTTTACAAAACTTTGTAAATAAAGTTGCCAAATTGGCAGTCTCAAATTAGAAGTTACCCTAGTATAAATACAGAGGATTCTGATCAAAACCGAAACACTAGCCTAAACGTAAGATTACTGAAACCCTGGGTGGCAGGCTACAGCGCGTTTGTATGCGGTTGTGAGTCTCAGTCACCCTGTAATCTGTGCCGTTCTTTTTTTGTCAACAGTCAATTTTAAATCCCTGTTTTCCAATTCAACCTAATTTCATAAAAAACCATTCAGATATCAATTTTTATCGGCTAGTTTTTACATCACCTTATGAAACCGTATCAACTGTTTTCCTGTTTCAAGGCAAATCTTGATCATGACCCAGACCCCCAATTGTCGATAACCAAAGAGGAGGAATACTTACAGGATCTACAATTCAGTCGGGAAGAGCAAGAACAAATTGATCAGATTTATGGCGGGATAGGGGGTTCTGTTTCCTTTCCCGGAGTGACACCTCCCTTAACAGATGTTGTCGCCAAAAAATCTTCCCATTTATCCAGTTTTCTGGCTCCAAAAGCAGACTGGTCAAGTGCTTTACAATCTTTACTTGATCAACCGCCAGCGTCTTTTCCTCTGCAATTAATGTTGGGAGGATTTATTTTTTGTGTGGCGTTTGTCGCCTGGGGATATTTTGGAACCGTTGATGAAGTGGGTCAAGCCAGAGGTCAATTAGCACCCCAAGGGGAAGTTTATAAAATTCATCCCGTTGAGTTAGGAAAAGTTTCTCAAATTCCGATTAAAGAAGGACAAACTGTTAAAAAAGGTGAGGTTTTAGCCGAACTAGATCGACAGATTGCCACGACCGAATTAACGAGATTACAACAACAACTCACCTCCTTGAAAGCTGAACAAACTCAAAAACAAGGCTTAATTGAACGGATTTATTTAGAAGCACAAACTCAATCGGCGATCGCCACGGCTAAAATTCAAGCTCAACAGGCAAGTATTGAACGAGTAAAAAGCCAAATTGCCTGGAATCAACGGTTACTAAATCAACTCAATTTTGAAGCCAAAGTAACTCAAGAACGAGTTGAATCTTTACAACCCTTAAAAGCTGAAACTCAAACCCTAATTGAAAAATTACAGGAGGGAGAATTAGCGGCTCAAGAACGACTAGAACGGTTAAAACCCTTGTTAGAAAGTGGTGCTATTTCTAAAGACTTAGTGTTTCAAGCCGAACAAAATCTGCGGGAGCAACAACGAGCCATTGTTCAAGCGCAATTATCAGAAAAAAATAGTACCCAAGAACAGATTTTTCAAGCGGAACAAAGTTTCAGAGATCGGCAAAGATTAATCACCCAATCTCAAGGAGAATTACAACAATCTCAAGTTGAAATTGAACAATTGAATGCGGAATTAGCCCAAAGACAAGCGGAAGCGAAAACAATTCAAGTTGAAACCCAGCAAAAAATTCAACAAACTGAGTTAGAAGTGACGCAGTTGCAAGCTCAAATTAAAGACACTCAAAACTTGATCGCAACGGCTGAAGCAAAACTTCAAGAACGATACCTCTATTCCCCCGTTGATGGTATTGTTTCTACCTTGAATGTGTTTAATCAGGGAGAAGTGATTCAACCCGGACAAACCGTTGCTGAAATTACACCCAAAAATGCACCTCTGATTTTAACTGCCAGTCTCCCCAACGACAAAGCCGGATTTGTGAAAACCGGAATGTCGGTTAAAGTCAAATTTGATGCTTATCCTTATCAAAATTATGGGGTATTTGAAGGGACTGTTAACTCAATTTCACCCGATACTAAAATCGATCAAGGAGTTGGCCCTGTTTATAAATTAGAAATTGTGTTAAAAAAGGACTATGTTTTGCAACAGGAGCAGAAAATTCAGTTAAAACCCGGACAAACGGCTAGTGCGGATATTATCATTCGTCGTCGTCGGATTCTGGATATTCTGCTCAATCCGATTCTGCAATTGCAGAAAAATGGCATAGATTTGTAAAACACTACTTACAACTTAGGAGTAAAGGAAATGTCTGCTCAATATTCCTACAATAACTCGAAAGTCGCTAAAACCCTCAGTGAAGAACAATTTGAACAAATCCTAGATGCAATTCTATCGGGAAAATATTCTTGGGCTTGTGTTTTAATTCTTCGTTTTGCTGGGTATAATCCACTGCATTATATTCCGTATCGTACTTACAACCGACTGGCTAAAGATAATAATTCTAATTCTCAGCCTCCAACTAACACTGTTGCGGTTCAGTCCAGCCTTAAAACTAAGACCTCTGCTAATGTTACCCAAATTCGAGACTTAACTTATTTAGAACCCATCCCTGAAATGGGTGATGGCGTTTCGGGGGGATGTCGAAATTTCGATGATTCTGAACTCTTCTCTACCCATTGGAAAATGAACTAAACCCCAGACCCATTTTATTTTCTGTTTCCCGAAGTTTAAAATAATTTTTTTGAGTCTCCTGTTCAAAATTCTTTAAAAAACCACTTTTCTACATCTTTCCATTTTTTACAATCACCTGTGTTCAAACAGGTTTTTTTGTGAACATTCTTTAAAAAAATGCCATTATGGCAATAAGCATCCTGAAACTTAATTAAAATACTATTTGATGACCTTGAATAAAATAACCTTCTCTGAAAGTTATTTTTAATTTTCAGAGCGTACTTATGATTATTTTTTTTGAAATGAAGAGTTTTCAATCTATTCATCTCAAACCTAAAAATAATTAACAAATATGCCAAAATGGCAACACATTAAAGGAAAAGCAAATTATATTATAAACATCAACAAACAAAGAAAGTTGAGACCCAAAACACTTATCCTTTTAGGAGAAAAACAATGTTAATTCAAGATTTAAACCATTTAGAAGTTGTTAGTGAAGAGTCCCATATTGAAGGTGGTTTAGCTATTGCTAATGCCTATGCTTATTCTTCTGCCTATGGTTCAAATTTTGCTGGGACTAGCACCAGCACTTCTACCTCGGTATCTTCAGGATCTTATTACTGGTATTATTATTACGGGCCTTCATCTAACTCTAATTCTTCTAGTTCTGCGGCTGCTTACTAAGCAAATATCGAATTCAGCTAGGGTATACACCTAGCTACAATACAATCGCTGAAAGCTAGTTCAATTTTATCATTGACAGCTTTCAGTATTTTTCTACTCTTATGGAGAAGTTTATGAGTCAGATAACAATTACTGATTTAAGTTTTTGTGAAAATAGAGGTACTAATACACCGGAAATAAACGGTGGCTATGATTTCCCTCGTCTTTCTACATCTTTCAGCGCTAATTTTAGTTCCAGTTTCAATGCCTTCGTCAGTATTTACCAGTTCAGTGACGGTGGTGGTTCAATATATCTTAATTCTGATGGTGCTGCTGCTGGTGCTGCTGCTGGTGCTGTTTCAGATGGAAGCACATATACTTATGCCTATGCTTCAACCTATACAGCTTAACTCCTTGTGCGTGGGTTTGTTTCTCATCATTCACTTTGTCATCCCCTAAAAATCTTTAACACAGAAAAGTTCCTATTCATTATAATAGGGACTTTTTAGTTTCAAGATGATTTTAACAATAATTATTAGGGTGGAAGATAAAGAAATCCATTCAGCGAACCTTGCCAAAATGGCAACATTTATCGATGTAAGCTAGTTAAAATATAATTTTACAATTGAGTTCAAAAAATTAGTAAAACCATCTGATCTGAAAATTATTTAATTTTTAGAGTTTTACTAAATTATCTAATTCTCTTTAAAAAAATGGAAAATATTACCAACAGTTTCAATGATATTTCTGTAATCCTAGACGAGCTTGAAATTACAGTTTATCCGAGCGATATGGTTAACTCTTCCAATGGAAATATGCAGGAGAATAGTTCTAGTTCGACTGCTGTTGTCAATGATATTGGTGCGGGAGGAGAAAGTGAAGCCACAGCGACTTCCCCAACTGGAGAAGTTCAATATAGTAGCGAGTCTGTATTTACTCCGGGTGCGACCTCTAGTGAAGCCAGCGCAATAGCTATTAGTAGTACGGATACATCCCCGACTACAGAAGCAACAGTGGTGACAACATCTCAAACAGATAACTCACCCTTAACTCCGATTATTAATCCCGATAATAATTCTAGTTCTAGTTCTAGTATTTCAATTCAGATTAGTCCCGAACCGAATTATTTAACCGTTATCCCTTCTGAAACTGAACGGATACCACAACTGGGAAGTATGGAAAATGATCTACTCATTGGTACTCATGAAAATGAGGCAATATGCGGGTTTACAGGTGCAGATGTGTTTGTTTTAAGTCCTAATCCTAATTTCCCCAATTCCAACCCGAATTTAGCCGATATAATTATAGATTTTAATCTGGAAGGAGGTGATAAAATTGGATTGTCTGAAAACTTAATAGCTCAACCCTTAATATTAGAAACCTTTGATTCTAACGCTGATGGAAGCCTTGATGCGACTATAATCAAACTCGGTAGTAATAGTCAATCTGAAGTTCTCGGTAGTGTGTTAGGTACAGTTTCTGCACATGGACAAACAACATTAACGCCTGCCCATTTTACCGTAATTTCTCAGAATATGCTCATGTTAGACTAAAACAGTTTGGGATTAGATACACAATGATCATGGTGCAACTCTCCAAGGACTTACTTGATGAAGAAATTATTGGCTTCCTGAAACACCATCTGGAATTTAAGGACGTTTATCAGAAAATATTGTCTCAAAAAGTCATTAATCAAGTAGCTGAGGAAAGAGGTATTATTGTAACGGCTGAAGAAATTCAAAATCAAGCTAACCAACAACGTTATGCCAAACGCTTAGAAAAAGCGGCGGATACCTTAGCTTGGTTAGCTGACCAAATGATCACCTCCGATGACTGGGAAGCGGGAATTCGAGAACATCTTTTATCTGAAAAATTAGCAGAATCTTTATTTACTAAAGACGTTGAAAAATACTTTATTCAAAATCGCTTAAATTTTGAGCAAGTTTCCTTATATCAAATTATTGTTCCCTATGAACGCTTGGCTAAAGAGTTATTTTATCAGATAGAAGAAGAAGAAATTAGTTTCTATCATGCCGCCCATTTATATGATATTGAGCCCGGACGTCGTGAACGCTGCGGATATGAAGGTAAACTCTATCGTTGGGAATTAAAAGCGGATTTTGCCGCCATTGTATTTGCTGCAACCCCTGGAGAAATATTAAGTCCTGTCAAAACTGACCAAGGTTATCATTTAATTTTAGTTGAAGAGTTTATTCAAGCTGAACTGACCCTTGAACGAACTCAAGAGATTATTCAAAAATTGTTTAAAGATTGGTTAGCGAGTGAGTTAAATTATCGGCTTTATAATGCTTAAAATACAAACAGAGACGCAGCTTGTTGATCAACTGCGCCTCTGAATTTAAAACGGAGAGGGAGGGATTCGAACCCTCGTTAGAGTCACCCCTAAACGACATTTCCAGTGTCGCGCCTTCAACCGCTCGGCCACCTCTCCAGGGGGAAATATTTCGTTTTTTACCCACAAAAATATATATTATCATAAGTTCTGGAAAGTCAACACTCTCTCAAAAAATTTTTTTATGTCCCGTTCCCACCGAATAGAAATTCATTATCGCCAGACGGGTGAACGCTATTACGTCAACGTTCCCGAAAATCGGTATATTCTGCAAAGCGCTGAAAATCAGGGGGTAGATTTGCCCTTTTCCTGTCGCAATGGCGCCTGTACCACCTGTGCGGTGCGGGTGGTTTCTGGCCAGTTGCACCAGTCGGAAGCCTTGGGACTCACCCCAGAGTTACAGAAACAGGGGTATGCGTTATTGTGCGTCAGTTATCCCCGTTCAGATTTAGTTGTGGAAACCCAAGACGAGGATGAAGTATATGAACTTCAATTCGGCCGCTACTTTGGTAAAGGCAAAGTTAAAACCGGATTACCTTTGGACGAAGATTAATTTACTCAAATTGAGAACATCTGAATATCAATTCAACTTCCTCTTCCTCAGCTTTTTGAACTGGGAAAGTCAAGGTAGGTTAATTGATTTCAGGTTTCCAACAAAAGGGTATGGTGGACTATTATTGGGAATTTTGCTGTTTTTAACCAGTTGTTCTCAACCTGACCTTCCTAAAGGAATCTTTACTAAAGTTGAACGAGTGATTAGTGGTCAAACCCTGGAAATTCTCGATAAAACGGGTAAAATTCCGGTATTGCAACAAGTTCGGTTAGCAGGAATTACTGCACCTGACTTGAAACAAGACCCTTGGGGGATTAATGCTAAACAATATTTAAAACAACTGTGTGAGGGTAAAAAAATTCTCTTAGAAGCAGATTTAAACAATAAAGATCGCTATGGTCGCATCTCCGGCTATATTTGGTTAAATCAAACCTTGGTGAATGAAGAATTAGTTAAAAGCGGATCTGTCTTAGCAGAAATTTCATCCGTTTATCGCTCTGTTACCTCAAATTTTCAGACTCAGTATCGTCAACGGTTGAACTATGCTCAAGAATATGCTCGACTCATGGGAAATGGCATTTGGAACCCAGAAAAACCCATGCGTTTAACTCCAACTGAATTTCGACAACAACAACCGCAGAGTAATTTTAATAGCCCTGAGTTGCTGAATATTAACTGAAACCTGAAACCTACAACCTAATCCTTAATAATATGAGTAAAAACGAATTACAGTTTTTTTTAGATATAGCGACTTTAGCGGCTCAGGCGGGGGGTGCTGTTTTAAAATCCTATTTAGGGAATTTAGAAGATATTCAAGAAAAAGGACGGTCTGGGGATTTAGTTACAGAAGCGGATAAAGCTTCGGAAGCTGCCATTTTATCGGTGTTAGAACGTTATGTCCCTGACCATGGCATTTTAACAGAAGAATCTGGAAAATTAGGAGATCTAACCAGTCCTTACCTGTGGGCTATTGATCCGTTAGATGGAACAACAAATTTTGCTCATCAATATCCGTTTTTTTCGGTTTCTATTGGGTTATTAATTGAGGGTATTCCTCAAGTGGGGGCTATCTATGATCCGTTTCATGATGAATTATTTCAAGCCGCCAAAGGATTAGGCGCAACTTGCAATAATCGTTTAATCAATGTTTCTAAAATTGATACTTTAGCTAACAGTTTATTAGTTACTGGCTTTGCTTATGATCGTCGAGAAACGCCGGATAATAATTATGCGGAATTTGCCTATTTAACCCATTTAACTCAAGGGGTTCGTCGGAGTGGCGCGGCTTCAATTGATTTAGCTCATATTGCTTGTGGACGTTTAGATGGCTATTGGGAACGGGGTTTATCTCCTTGGGATATGGCGGCGGGAATTGTATTAGTAGAAGAAGCCGGAGGGAAAGTAACGGCTTATGATACCAGTCCCTTTGAAATACGTTCGGGTCGAATTTTAGCAACTAATGGTTATTTACATGAACGTTTAAGTCAAGCGTTAATAGAAACCCCACCGTTATCGAGTTGGAAAGATAAATAAAGGTTAAACACTTAACCGCTTAAACTCAGTTTTTGCTTCAGTCTTAGAATTACTGAAATTAAGTTAAGGTATTCTAATCAATCCTTGAGAATTGTTTTATTTTTTAAAAGATTGTCAGGAAATTCTGATATTTTATTGATAATTTCTCTCAAATAGTTGACGGAATCGGCTCTCCTGAATAAATAGTGTAAAATGTAGCGTAAGCTACGTTTTACACTCCGACTGAATATGGACTTTCAATTAGAACGCTTGCTCAACCTCCCGAATATTACGGTGTTCAGTTGCCAAGAACAAGAAGGTTTTGTTGTTCTTAAGTTAGAATTATTAAACGAGGGAATTACTTGTCCACATTGTCAAAGTTATACCGATCATATTCATCAAACTCGCTCAATGTTAATTCGAGATCTATCTATTTGTGGGCAGGGAGTTTATTTGCATCTTCCCCGTCGCCAATTTTATTGTGCTGGATGTAAAAAATATCCAACAGAACCCTTAGAATTTGTAGAGAAAAGGAGGAATTACACCATTCGTTATGAAGAATATATCTATGAAAGAGTTAAAGAATTAACTGTAGAGCAAGTCAGCCAGAACGAACAATTAAGCCCTCATCAAGTGGGAAGTATCTTTCACAGAATCGCCCTTCAGAAAAAAAAAGCTGGGGAGAGCCGGAAAAATTAAGCTTAGATGAATTCAGCCGTCAAAAAGGAAAAAGAAACTTTGTTACTGTCGTAAGTGATCTATCGAATGGTTCGTTATTAGAAGTCATTGATTCTCATAAAAGTTCAGAGATTATCGAAGTGTTAAAGCAGCAACCCGAATCAATGAGAGCCAAGGTTAAAGAGGTTTCTGTGGATATGTGGGGAGGATTTAAAAAAGTGATTCGGGAAGTTTTTCCTAATGCTTTAATTGTCATTGACCGATTTCATGTGATGAAGTTAGTCAACAGTTCTCTGAATCAACTTC